>NZ_JBEYWQ010000026.1:0-89286 GCF_040644495.1 Microbispora sp. NPDC046973
TCGCTGGACCGGGATCTGATTTTGTATCTGTTCGGTACGCCGGGTCAGCATCGGTTCTGGTTCATGTGGGATGACTTGGTGCGGGGGGCGATCGGCGCGGTGGTGCTGGTCGACACCCGGCGGCTGGCCGACAGTTTCCCCGCGGTGGACTACTTCGAGGAGGCGCGGCTGCCCTTCGTCGTCGGCGTGAACGGCTTCGACGGGCAGTACACCCACGGGGAGGACGAACTGCGCGAGGCCCTGACGTTGTCGCCCCGGGTCCCGATCGTCCGCACCGACGCCCGCGACCGCGAATCGGTCAAGAGCACCCTGATCACGCTCGTCGAACACGCGCTGACGTCCCACGTGAGCGCGCTCCGGTGAGGACGGAACGGGCCGGACCGGCGATCTCGCTCCGGCGGCACGGGCGTGAAGGGCGTGCGGGCGGATAGTCTGGGGAGACTGATGGTTCACCGACCCGTCCACTCGCTTCGAGGCTGGCCAAACACGTGTTCGAGACGCTTTCCGACCGGCTGACTTCGGTCTTCTCCTCCCTTCGGTCCAAAGGCAGGCTTTCCGACGCCGACATCGACGCGACCTGCCGCGAGATCCGCATCGCGCTGCTCGAGGCGGACGTCGCGCTGCCGGTCGTGAAGGACTTCGTGGCCCGGGTCAAGGAGCGGGCCCGCGGCGCCGAGGTCTCCCAGGCGCTCAACCCCGCGCAGCAGGTCGTGAAGATCGTCAACGACGAGCTCATCGAGGTGCTGGGCGGCGAGACACGGCGGCTGCGCTACGCCAAGACCCCGCCGACCGTCATCATGCTGGCCGGTCTCCAGGGTTCCGGTAAGACGACCCTGGCCGGCAAGCTCGCCAAGTGGCTGCGCGACCAGGGGCACGCCCCGCTGCTGGTCGCCTGCGACCTGCAGCGGCCCAACGCGGTGCAGCAGCTCGCCGTCATGGCCGAGCGGGCCGGGGTGGCGGTGTACGCCCCCGAGCCGGGCAACGGCGTGGGCGACCCGGTCGCGGTGGCCCGGCAGTCGGTGGACCACGCGCGCCGCCAGCAGCACGACGTGGTCATCGTCGACACCGCCGGCCGCCTCGGCATCGACCAGGAGCTGATGAAGCAGGCCGCCGACATCCGCGACGCGGTCACCCCCGACGAGGTCCTGTTCGTGCTCGACGCCATGATCGGCCAGGACGCCGTGAGCACGGCTCGCGCGTTCATGGACGGCGTCGGCTTCGACGGCGTGGTGCTGACCAAGCTCGACGGCGACGCCCGAGGCGGCGCCGCCCTGTCGGTGCGGCACGTCACCGGCCGGCCGATCATGTTCGCCAGCACCGGTGAGAAGCTCGAGGACTTCGACGCCTTCCACCCCGACCGGATGGCGGGCCGCATCCTCGACATGGGTGACATCCTCACCCTGATCGAGCAGGCGCAGAAGACGTTCGACGAGCAGGAAGCCGCCAAGATGGCGGGCAAGCTCGTCTCCGGGGACGGCTTCACGCTGGAGGACTTCCTCGAGCAGATGATGATGGTGCGCCGCATGGGGCCCATCAAGAACCTGCTCGGCATGATGCCCGGCATGGGGCAGATGCGCGAGCAGCTCAACCAGGTCGACGACCGCGACCTGGACCGCATCGCGGCGATCATCCGCTCCATGACGCCCGGCGAGCGGCAGGACCCGAAGATCATCAACGGCTCGCGCCGGGCGCGTATCGCCAGGGGCTCGGGCGTGACGGTCACCGAGGTGAACAACCTGGTGGTCCGCTTCTTCGAGGCGCAGAAGATGATGAAGCGGATGACCCAGGGCATGGGCATCCCGGGCATGCCCGGCGGGCGCAAGCAGAAGGCGCAGAAGCCCAAGAAGGGGCGCCGTGTCAGCGGCGACCCGCGCAAGGCCGCGCTCGGCAAGGCCGGCGCGAACGCCGCGTCCTCGGACGCTCCGAAGCTGCCCAAGGGCTTGCTCGGCAACCTCGGCGGCGGCCAGCTGCCTCCCGGCCTGGAGCTGCCGCCCGGCTTCGACCCGTCGAAGCTGAAGCTGCCCGGCCAGAACTGACGCACCGGATCGCCCGCCCGCTCGCCGGTTCTCGGCGGGCGGGCGGATCGGTCTCAGGCCCGTGGAGGCGGCCTTGCGCAGGTGTCCTCGCACGGGTGTCGGAGGCTCGTGCGGCGTCCTCAGAGGCCGGCGCCCGGGGCCATCGGCCTGGCGTCGATCCTGCCGTCGTCGCACACCGTCGCGGTGAACGGGACCTCCAGGTGCGCCACCTCGTCCGGCGGAATGATCATCAGCCGCGCCGAGGCGGGACACCGGGTCTCGTGCCCGCTCGGCACCACGGTCCAGTGGAGCCGGGCGTGGGCGCTCGCCCCGGGCCGCAGCGTGACCCGGTGCGGGGTGACGCTCTCGCGGCGGGTGCGCGTACGCAGCACGTCGCCCCGGCCGTCGATGAGGACGAGCCCGACGAAGCCGTACACCCAGCAGGTCTTGGCCGAGGTGTTGGTCAGCACGAGCGGCGCGTAGCGGTTGCCCGCCGCCGGGTCCTGCCGTCCCACCCGGGCCCGCAAGCCGGTCGTACGGCACCGCTCGGGGGCGGCGCCCGTGCTTCGTGTGGCCGTGCTTCGTGTGGACATGGTCCGCGCCGCGGCGCCGTACCGGGCGGACGCGGCCGCCGCGGCGGTGGCCCGTCCCCTGTCCGCGGCGGGCGTGGTCGTGGTCCTGGTGTGCGTGATCGTCGTCGTGTGCGGGGTCGTCGTCCCGGCCGGGGGAGCGGCGGCGGTGGGCGTGGCGCCCGTGCCGCAGCCGGCGGCCAGCAGGGCGAGGGCCGCCGCTCCGGCCGTGAGGGTCTTGTTCGCTACTCGCATGACCGTTGGACGGCCCGCAGGTGCGATCAGTTCGCATGCCCGTTCCGGAGGCATGGGCGCATCCGTGCCGAAATCAGGGCGGCGGTCGAACCGTCCTTTGCGGAGCATGCGGAATCATCTGGCAGAATGTCAGGCTGGAACATCGTGACTAGGCGGGTGCCCTCTCACCCCCGCCGGTCGCGCCTGTCCCTCGGGCGGGCTCCCGTCGTGCCCCACTCGATGAGACACCGCTCACCCACGCTCTAATGCAGGAGAGACCACACCCGTGGCAGTCAAGATCAAGCTCAAGCGGCTCGGGATGATCCGCAACCCGCAGTACCGCATCGTCGTCGCCGACGCCCGGAGCAAGCGGGACGGCCGTGCCATCGAGGAGATCGGCCTGTACCACCCGAAGGAGAACCCCTCGCGCATTGAGGTGAACTCCGAGCGGGTGCAGTACTGGCTGGGCGTCGGCGCGCAGCCGACCGACCCGGTCCTGAAGATCTTCAAGCTGACCGGCGACTGGCAGCAGTTCAAGGGCGAGCCCGCCCCCGCCACGCCGCTCCAGGTCGCCGAGCCCAAGCCCGACCGGCACGCGGCGTACGAGGCCGCAGCCAAGGAGTCGCTCTCGGGTGACACCGGCGCCGCCGCCACCACGCCGAAGAAGGCCAAGAAGCCCGTGAAGGCCGAAGAGACCGCCGAGGCCCCGGCCGCGGAGGAGAAGCCGGAAGGCGAGGCCTGAGGTGCTCGAGGAGGCCCTCGAGCACCTGGTCAAGGGCATCGTCGAGCATCCGGACGACGTCCGGGTCCGCGCGCGGCGCATCCGCACCGGGCGCGTTCTCGAGGTCCGGGTCCATCCCGACGACCTCGGCAAGGTCATCGGCCGCGGCGGCCGTACGGCCAAGGCGTTGCGCACCGTCGTCAACGCGTTGTCGAACGGCAAGTACGTGCGGATCGACCTGGTCGACCTGGAAGAGGCGCGCTGAGCCGAACGACGCGTCCGGGGGACCCCGCACAGGGGTCCCCCGGCGTGTTTTCCGGCTCGGAACCGGCCTCTTCCAGGCGGTTCGCAGTAGTTCCAAGGTTCGCAGTAGTTCCAGGCGCGGTGACAGGACCGGTTCGAGCGGTGGCGCTCGAACCGGCACGGAGAAGCCGCGTTGAAGCGGTAGCGGAGGTAGGCGACAAGTGCAGCTAGTCGTGGGCAGGATCGGCCGCCCGCACGGCGTGCGGGGCGAGGTCACGGTCGAGGTGCGCACCGACGAGCCCGATCTGCGCTTCGCTCCGGGGGTGACGCTGGCCACCGACCCGGCGCCGGCCGGTCCGCTGACGGTGGAGCGGGCCCGGTGGCACAAGGGAATCCTGCTGCTGACCCTGGCCGGCGTGGAGGGCAGGGACGCCGCGGAGGCGCTGCGCGGCACGCTGCTCGTCGTGGACTCCGCGGACCTGCCGCCGATCGAGGACCCCGACGAGTTCCACGACCACGAGCTGATCGGCCTGACGGTGGTCACCACCGAGGGCGAGCGGGTCGGCGAGGTCAGCGACGTCCTCCACCACGGACAGGACCTGCTCGTGGTGACCCGTCCCTCCCGCGACGAGGCGTACGTCCCGTTCGTCAAGGCGCTCGTGCCCGAGATCGACCTCGGCAAGGGGATCCTCGTCGTCGACGCCCCGCCCGGCCTGCTCGACGCCGAAGAGGCGGAGTAGGGGCCGCAGATGCGCGTCGACATCATCTCGATCTTCCCGGAGTACTTCGCCCCGCTCGACGTCTCCCTCATGGGCAAGGCCCGCGAGCGCGGCATCCTCGACATCCACCTCCACCAGCTCCGCGACTGGACGCACGACGTCCACAAGACCGTGGACGACACGCCGTACGGCGGGGGTCCCGGCATGGTGATGAAGCCGGAGGTCTGGGGCGAGGCCGTCGACGCGGTGATCGAGGACGGGCAGGCCGCCTTCGGTGCGGACGCGCTGCCCCGGCTGATCGTCCCCACGCCGAGCGGCCGGCCGTTCACCCAGGAAGTGGCGCTGGAGTACGCCGAGGAGCCGTGGCTGCTGTTCGCCCCGGCGCGCTACGAGGGGATCGACTCCCGTGTCGTCGCCGAGTACGGCGAGCGTCTGCGCGCCGACGAGGTGAGCATCGGCGACTACGTCTTAGCCGGGGGAGAGGCGGCCGTCCTGGTGATGGTCGAGGCCGTGGGGAGGCTGCTGCCGGGGGTCCTCGGCAACGCGCGCTCCGTCGCCGACGACTCCTTCGCGCCGGGGGCCATGGCCAACCTGCTGGAAGGCCCCGTCTACACCAAGCCGCCCGTGTGGCGGGGGCACGAGGTGCCGGAGGTCCTGCTGTCGGGTCATCACGGCAGGATCGCCCGCTGGCGGCGCGACGAGGCGCTGCGCCGTACGCTGGACCGGAGACCGGAACTGGTCGCCAGGCTCGACCGGGACGGCCTCGACACGCACGACCGGCGCGTCATCGAGGAGTTCGAGGAACGTCTCGAGGAGCGCCGTGCCGCCGCCGCGGCTCGCACCGGGTTTCCCCCCGGGTTTCGCGCGGAGTCGGAAGATATGGCAGACTGAATCGCTGCTGCCTACTTCGTCGTGACCGGGTGCGCCCGGCTGAACGCGGCAGACAAGACGTATCAAGCCAAGCATGCGTGTCCCCCTCGTCGCCGGGCCCTCGGGCCGGCCGGGTGGACCTCCGCGTGCCCATGTCAATGAGGAACCGCCGCCATGCACACGCAGATCCAGGAGATCGAGAAGGCTGCCCTTCGCAGCGACGTACCGGCCTTCCGCCCGGGTGACACGCTGGAGGTCCACGTCCGCGTCGTCGAGGGCAACCGGTCCCGCATCCAGGTGTTCAAGGGCTTCGTCCTGCGCCGCCAGGGCGGTGGCATCCGTGAGACGTTCACGGTCCGCAAGGTCAGCTACGGCGTCGGCGTCGAGCGCACCTTCCCGGTTCACAGCCCCGTCATCGAGAAGATCAACGTGGTCACCCGCGGCGACGTCCGCCGGGCCAAGCTGTACTACATGCGTGACCTGCGCGGAAAGGCCGCCCGCATCCGCGAGAAGCGCGAGGCGCAGCCGGCCGGCAAGTAAGGCCTTGAAGATCGTGGTCCGTGCCTCAGGCGCGGGCCACTTTCTTTTTGCCGGTGATGCGGTGTCCCCGGCGCTCGCCGTCGCGGACATCATCTAGGCTCAGCAGCGATGGCTAGCGAGGGACAGGGGCCGGGCACGCGCCGCCCAGCCGAGGACGGGGTGGACGTGGTCGCCGAAGACGTCAAGCAGAACGCCGAGGACGGGAAGAAGAAAGGCTCGTTCTGGCGGGAGTTGCCCGTCCTGATCGTCGTCGCCCTCGCTCTGGCCCTGCTGATCAAGTCTTTCGTTGTCCAGGCGTTCTACATCCCGTCGGAGTCGATGGAGGACACCCTCCTCATCAACGACCGGGTGCTGGTGAACAAGCTGGTCTACCACGTACGCGACATCGAGCGCGGCGACATCGTGGTGTTCTCCGGCGTGGACTCCTGGGACCCCGAGGTGAAGCTCGAGGAGCCGTCCAATCCCATCGCGGCCGGGCTGCGCTGGCTCGGCACCGCGTTCGGGGTCGTGCCGGGGGAGAAGGACTACATCAAGCGGGTCATCGGCGTGCCGGGCGACAAGGTCAAATGCTGTGACAAGCAGGGCCGGGTCACGGTGAACGGCGTGCCGCTGAACGAGAAGTCGTACCTGTATCCCGGCGACGAGCCGTCCGGGCGCGAGTTCGAGGTCACCGTCCCGCCGGACCGCCTGTGGGTGATGGGCGACCACCGCTCGGTGTCCTGGGACTCCCGCCTGCACATGGGCGACCCTGGCGGCGGCACCATCCCCGCCGACAAGGTGATCGGCCGCGCGTTCGTCATCGTCTGGCCGTTCAACCGGGCCAAGATCCTGCCGATTCCGGAGACGTTCGCGCAGCCGGCGCTCCAGGCGGCCCTCGGGGCCGCGCCGTTCGTCGCGGGCTTCGCGGGGGCCGTGCCGCTGGTGGCCCTGCGCCGGCGGCTGGTGAGACGACGGTAGGACGAGACAGAGCCGGAGGAGGCAGCCGTGGGAGAGTCCGACGAGCGTCGCTTAGGCACCGCCGGGCCGGTCGGGTCCGCCGACGGCGTCCCGGAGGAATCGGCGGAACCGGAGGAACCGGCCGCTGGGGGCGAGGCGGCCGAGGACGAGCGGACCGACGGCGGGAAGAAGGACCGGCCCGCGAAGAAGAAGGGCTCCGGCCTTGTGGAGACCCTCATGTACACGCTCGGCGGGGTCGTCGTCGCCCTGCTGGTCCACACCTTCCTGCTGCAGTCGTTCTACATCCCGTCCGAGTCGATGCAGAACACGCTCCTGGTCGACGACTACGTGGTGGTCAACAAGCTCGCGTACAAGCTCGGGCCGGTGGAGCGCGGCGACATCGTGGTCTTCAAGGGCTGGGACGGCGAGGACACGATCAAGCGGGTGATCGGCGTCGGCGGCGACCACGTGAAGTGCTGCGACGCCAAGCACCGCATCACCGTGAACGGGACGCCGCTGGACGAGGAGGGCAAGTACCTCTACCCCGGGGCCGAGCCCTCCAGCATCGAGTTCGACGTCAAGGTCCCCCAGGGCCGGCTGTGGCTGATGGGCGACCACCGGAACAACTCGGCGGACTCGCGCTACAACATCGAAGACGGGCACCAGGGCACGATCTCCGAGGACGACGTCACCGGGCGGGCGTTCCTGCGCTACTGGCCGTTGAACCGGATCTCGTTCCTGTCCCGGCCCGACACTTTCTCCGTCGTACGCTGATCTCACCTGCGGCTTTGCCCTCGGCGGTGCTTCCGGCCGTATCGCTGGTCCCGAATGGGGCGTAATCTGCTTGTCGTCATGACAACTGCCTATCGCCCGCGCCCGAGTGTCGTACGACGGGACTCCGGACTCTACGGCTACGAGCGGGCCCTGGCCCGGCGGGGGTTCACGCCGGTCGCCGGGGTGGACGAGGCCGGTCGCGGCGCCTGCGCCGGGCCGCTGGTCGTCGCCGCGGTCGTGCTGGGGCGGGAGATCGACGGGCTGAGCGACTCCAAGCTGCTGACCGAGGCCGTACGCGAGCGCCTCTACGAGCGGATCACGGCGACGGCCCGGGCCGTGAGCGTGGTCGTGATCCCTCCCGAGGAGATCGACTCGCGCGGCCTGCACAAGTGCAACGTCGCGGGGATGCGGCGGGCCGTCGCCGGGCTGGGGCTCGTCCCCGGTTACGTCCTCGTGGACGGCTTCCCGGTGGCCGGGCTGCCCGCGCCGTCGCTGGCGGTGTGGAAGGGCGACCAGGTCGCCGCGTGCGTGGCGGCGGCCTCGATCGTGGCGAAGGTGACGAGGGACCGGCTGATGCACGGCCTCGACGAGGCCTACCCGCAGTACGGCTTCGCGCTTCACAAGGGCTACGTGACCCCCGGCCATCGGCGGGCTCTGGCGCGGCATGGGCCGTGCCCCCACCATCGGTTCTCGTTCGTGACGGTGGCCAGGGTGACTCGTGGGACAAGGATCCCGGCCGGGGGCCTGTGGACGGGGCAGGATGAGGACATGCGCGAGAATGAGGTTGGGACCGGTGTCGTCTGAACGGGTCGGCCTCGACAGTGGAATCCCGACGGGGAGCGGAAGAGGAGGACCGGGATGAGCGCGGAAGATCTCGAAAAGTACGAGACCGAGATGGAGCTGCAGCTCTACCGGGAGTACCGCGACGTGGTCGGCCTGTTCACCTACGTGGTCGAGACCGAGCGGCGCTTCTATCTCACCAACTCCGTCGATCTCGACGTCCGCACGGCCGAGAACGGCGATGTCTTCTTCGACGTGAAGATGCAGGACGCCTGGGTCTGGGACATGTACCGCCCGGCCCGCTTCGTGAAGAACGTGCGGGTGGTGACGTTCAAGGACGTCAACGTCGAGGAACTGGCCAAGCCCGACCTCGAGATGCCCAAGGAGGGCTTCTCGAGCTGATCGTGCGCGGCCTGTCCACAGAACGCCGTTCGGTCGCTGGGCGCGAGCCTTCGGGGCGCATCCTCGTGGCATGCGTCTCGTCGCGTACGTGCTCGTACTGGTCCTGCTGACCGCGGCTCCCACGACAACCGGCGCCATACGGCCCGTGGCCGCCACAGGCCCTATAGGGCCGTACGCGGCCGCGACGGCGAGGGCGCCGGGGGCCGTGAGGGTCCTGGCCCGCCGGTCCGCGAACGCGTTGCCGGCGAGGGCATCCCGGCCCGCGGATCCGTGGCCGGCGAGCGCACCCCGGTCTCCGGGCGCCAGGACGGCCGGACCGGCTCGGTTTCCCCTGCCGCCAGCCGGACCGCCGACGGGGCCGGACCGGGCCGAGGACCCCGGACCGGCGGGGACAGCCCGCTCTCGTGGGACCGCTCACTCTGGTGTGGCCGTGCGGCGGGTGGGGCCGCGCGAGCCGGACCCGACGGGGCCGCACGGGGAGGCGTCCGGCTGGCGGTGGCCGCTTTCCGGGCCCGCACGCCCGATGAGGCGCTTCGATCCGCCCCCGCAGCGGTGGCTCGCCGGCCACCGGGGCGTGGACCTGGCCGCGGGGCCCGGCGAGAAGGTCATGGCCGCGGGACCGGGAATCGTCGGCCTGGCGGAGCGGGTCGCAGGCCGGGGGGTCGTGACGATCTCGCATCCCGGCGGCCTGCGCACCACCTACCTGCCGGTCCGAGCCCTGGTCCGGCCTGGTGACGTCGTCGCGGCCGGTCAGGTCATCGGCGTCGTCGAGGAGGAGGCCGTCGCCCACTGCGCCGCCTCCTGCCTGCATTGGGGACTCCTGCGGGGACGTCTCTACCTGGACCCGCTCCTCCTGTTCGGCCGAGGTCAGGTCCGCCTCCTGCCCCGCTGGACAGCAGGGGCGGCCCGCCGGACAGCAGACGTGGCCCGCCGGGCGTCATGATGACCGAGAGGCTCGTGCCCCCGGCCCCTGGTTCTGGCGAGGCCGACGAACGGGGCGCGTCCGCGGCGCCCAGGCAGGGGCCAGACGGGGTGTCCCTGGTGTGATGTTCAGGCCCGGTGCCCGAGTGTGGTGCCAGGGCGTGGTGCTCGGGTGTGGTGCCCGCGCGTGGTGTGAGGGCGTGGTGTCAGGGCCTGGTGTCAGGGCGTGGTGCTCGGGTGTACTGCCGGGGTCCGGTGCTCAGGCGCGGGGGTGGGCCTGGCGGTAGGCGGCCCGCAGCCGTTCGATGGACACGTGCGTGTAGATCTGCGTGGTGGCCAAGGATGCGTGCCCGAGCATCTCCTGCACGGATCGCAGGTCGGCCCCGCCCTCGAGTAGGTGGGTGGCGGCGGTGTGGCGCAGCCCGTGCGGGCCCATGTCGGGGGTTCCCTCGACCTGGGCCAGACGGGCGTGCACGACACGCCGGACGGTGCCCTGGTCGATCCGGCCTCCACGGACACCGAGGAAGAGCGCGGGGCCGCTTCCTTCGCGAATCCACAGGGGCCTGCCCCGCACGCACCACGCGTCGAGGGCATGCAGGGCGGGCAGCCCGAAGGGAACAGTCCGCTCCTTGCGTCCCTTGCCCAGCACGCGGACCGTCCGGCGGTCCCGGTCCACGTCGTCCACGTCGAGGCCGCACAACTCGCTCACCCGCATGCCGGTGGCGTACAGCAGCTCCAGCATCGCCCGATCACGCAGGTCCCTGACGTCGCCTGGCCCCTGCGTGGACAGGACGGCCTCGGCCTCGGTCTGGTCCAGCACCTTCGGCAGCCGGCGTTCGGCCTTCGCCGTGCCGAGGAGCAGCCCGGGGTCGCTCGCCAGCCATCCTCGCCGGTGGCAGAAGGCGGTGAAGACCCGGGCGCAGGCGGAACGACGGGCCAGCGTCGCCCTCGATCGTCCGGCCTGGTGCTGGTCCCCCAGCCAGTCACGCAGGACGGTGACGTCAAGAGCGGACACGTCGTCGTGCCCGGCGGCCTTCATGTGCGCGAACAGCGCGGAAACGTCTCCGAGATACGCCCTCAGCGTATGCGGCGACAGGTCCCGCTCGAGGCGCAGATGCCGCTCGAACTGCTCAAGGACGGCGTCGAACTCCCCGGTTGCCTGCCTTTCGCCCGCTGCCACGACGTCGTCCCTTCCCCCTCGCCTCCGGCTCGATGCGGGTGCGCCCTGTTCCGTTGCGCCGTGTCTCACCGCAGCCTGTCATTGCCCGTTCGGCGGCGTCCGATGCGCATGAGCGCATCTGCCCCGGGAGCCCGCAGGGGAGGAGGCGGAAGACACGGCCATGATCCGCATGCTATCCACCGGACCCATCCGGGACGCTGGCCGAACCGGCGCGCGGTGCCGGCCGTGCCATGTAGGCCATGATGACGCGCGAGGCCCGATCATCGGCGTGCGGCAGGCCGCAGCCGCCACCCTCGGTCCACGTTCTCGACGAACCCCGCGGCGGCCAGAGCGCCGAGGCAGGCGAGTGCTGTCCCGATGTCCACACCGGCGGCGACGGCGATCGCGGCGGGACCTGTGGCGCCGCGTGCGGGGATCGCTTCGAGCACGCGTCTGGTCTCGTCGTTCAGCCCGTCACGAGGCCGCACGGGCCCGCGTTGCTCCGGCGCGAGGTCGTCACCGATGGAGCCGACCAACTCGACGATCTCCTCGGCCGTGGTGACGCAGACGGCCTTGCCCTGACGGATCAGGACGTGGCAGCCCGTGGAGACCTCCGTGGTGATGGGACCGGGCACGGCCATCAGATGCCGGTTGAGGCCCCAGGCATGAGTGGCCGTGTTGAGCGCACCGCTGCGCGCGGCCGCCTGCACGACGACGGTCCCTCGGGACAGGGCGGCGATCACCCGATTGCGGATGAGGAAGCGCAGCCGGGTGGGGTGCGCGCCCGGCGGCCACTCACTGATCACCACGCCCTGCCGGCGCACGGCGCGGAACAGGTCCTCGTGCGCGCTGGGATAGCACACGTCCGTCCCGCAGGCGAGCACGACGACCGTCGGCGTCCCGGATGCCAGCGCGCCCCGGTGGGCGGCGCCGTCGATCCCGTAGGCGCCACCGCTGATCACCGTCCATCCACGGCCGCCGAGACTCATGGCGAACTCGGCCGCCACGGTCGTGCCGTACGCGGTCGCGGCCCTGGCCCCGACGACCGAGACCGAGCGCAGACAGGAGAAGCGCAGGTTCGCCCGTCCGTCCACCCACAGTCCGAACGGCCGTGCGTCTGCGAGGTCGTCGAGCTGGGTGGGCCATTCGACGTCACCCGGAACAAGGAGCCGCGCTCCCCGCCGCATGCCTTGCGCCAGGTCGTCTGCCGGGTCGGTGTAGCGGGCGGCCCAGGCGGCCGCATGCCGGCCGAGATCCAGGTGGCGTCTGGAAGCCTCGGCGCGGTCCTTCTCATCACGCGCGAAGCCAGGATCGAGCACGCCGCGTCTCGCCTGCTCCATGGCGCCCAGCGGGCCGAAGCGGGCGATCAACCGGCCCATCACCGCGTCGCCTGCCTCGGCCATCCGCATGATCGCCGCGCGGGCCAGCCGTTCCGCCCTTCCGGGACCGGCCGCGCCACCGGCGTCCCCGGCGTGGCCAGAGGCGTCCGCTGCCTGTGAGACGGCCTCACCGGCGGGCGCGTCACCGGGGGTGGAGAACTCGGTCGTTTCCATCAATCCACTCCAAGCCACAGTGCGAGGGCCGCCGACGTCTCGGCCTGGCCCGGACGGTCCTTGCAGGCGAGATCCGCGAGCGTCCAGGAGACGCGGAGCACGCGATCCAGGCCGCGTGCGCTGAGCGTGCCCACGTCGAGACCCCGATGGAGCGGGGCCATGGCGGCGTCGGGCAGGCGGAAGTCACGGTGCAACGCGGATGACGACACCTCCGCGTTGGTACGCCAGGGGGTGCCGGCCAACCGTCTGGCGGCCCGCTCGCGCGCCAGCCGCACCCGTCCGGCCACGGTCGCGCTGGTCTCCACGAAGTGCCGGTCCGCGAGCAACTCGGCGCGGGTGGCCCGGCCGATCTTCACCTTCATGTCGACGCGATCCAGCAGCGGTCCGGAGAGCCGGTCGAGATAGCGGCGCCGGCCCGCGGGGGTGCACTTGCAGGGGTGGCCGATCGTCCCCTGCAGGCCGCACGGACACGGATTGGCCGCCAGGACCAGCATGAAACGGGCGGGGAACGTGACCGCGCCGACAGCCCGCGCGATGGTCACCGTGCCCGACTCGAGCGGTTGCCGCAGGGAGTCGAGCACGGTGGTCGCGAACTCCGGCGCCTCGTCGAGAAAGAGCACGCCTCGGTGCGCGAGCGACACCGCTCCGGGCCGTACGACGCCTCCGCTCCCACCGCCCACGACGGCCGCCATGGTGGCGCTGTGATGCGGGGCCATGAACGGGGGCCTGGTGAGCAGCGGGCGCCCCGGCGGCAGCGTTCCCGCCACCGAGTGGATGGCCGACACCTCCAGGGCCTTCTCCTGGTCGAGCGGCGGCAGGAGGGTCGGCAGGCGCTCGGCGAGCATGGTCTTGCCGCTCCCCGGCGGGCCCAGCATCCAGAGGTTGTGCCCTCCGGCCGCGCACACCTCGAGCGCCTTGCGGCCTATCGGCTGCCCGGCCACGTCGCACAGGTCCGGCCCTGGCGTGCCCCGGTCGCCGCCGTAGGGCCCTGCCGGACGCGACGCGTCCTCGCCGTGCCCGCCCTGCTGGCTGTGCCCGACATACTCGGCGTGTCCGCCCTGCCGGGCGGGCTCGCCTTGCTCGGTGCGTTCAGCGTGCCCGGCTTGCCCCGCGTGCTCGGCGTCCTGCGAGAGCGAGGCGGCGTCGTCCACCACCGGAAGCCGGTGCAGGTCGCCGGAGCGCAGCCACCCCACCAACTCGCCGAGAGTGGCGACGGGAACCACGGTGAGATCGGGCACGAGAGCGGCCTCGGCGGCGTTGAGCGCGGGCACCACGACCGTGCGCACCCCCGCCTCCGCGGCGGCGAGCGCGGCCGGCAGCACGCCTCTGATCGGCCTGACCCGCCCGTCGAGGCCGAGCTCGCCGAGGAACATCGGTGCCGCGATCCGCTGCGCGGGCACCGCGCCGGCCGCGCCGAGCACCGCGATCGCGATGGCCAGATCGAAGATCGAGCCCCGCTTGGGCAAGCTGGCCGGGAACAGGCTCACGGTGACCCGCGCGTCGGGCCAGGCAAACCTGCTGTTGATCAGCGCGGACCTCACGCGCCCCCGGGCCTCGCTGATCGCGGTGTCGAGGAGCCCGATGAAGTGCGTTCCGGCGATGCCGGGGCCCACATCGGCCTCGACCTCCACGAGGCGTCCGGTCACGCCCAGGAGGCAGACGCAATGGGTCCGGGCGACGGGCATCTCAGACCACCCCGCGTTCGTGCCTGAGCGCAAAGTCGCCGGCGAACCGCTCGATCGCGATCACGTCGATCCGTATGGTGCCGAAACGCTCCGTGTGCATGGCCAGCCATCGGACGGCCAGCGTCCGCAGGCGCAGCAGCTTCTCACCGGTCACCGCCTCGAACGCGCTGCCGTGACTGCGCCCGGAGCGGGTCTTCACCTCGACGATCACCAGCGCGTCGCCGTCACGGGCGACGATGTCGACCTCGCCCTCCGCGCAGCGCCAGTTGCGGTCGAGTATGTCCATGCCCTTCGCCGTGAGAAAGGTCACGGCGAGTTGTTCACCCTGTCTGCCCAGCCGATCCTTCGCCGCCATGGGACCACCTCCGGCGCAGACACTCCCCGAAGCGGCCCCCGGCCCGTGTCACCGAACCTCTTTCTGTGGAAAAGCCCGCCGAGCGATTCGACGCCTGTGGACGGGCGGAGGAAATCGCAGGTGGGTCTGGTGACAAGCCCCTCGTCGTCCACAGCCGCGGCCGGGAGCGGAAGCGGGAGGGCGGACGCGGGCAAACTGCGACCGGCATGGATACTTGCCCGGTTCCCGGGAGGCGGCTCCGCCGTTACGGAGCACGCCGCTGGGCATCGGGCGCCGCAGGGCATCGGCAGCGAGGAGTCGGCAGTGACCGCGAAACTGATCGAAGAACTGGGTGCGGGCGTCGGGGTCACCCTGCCCGCGGTCCGGGTCGTCGGAGAGGACCCCGTCCTGCCGTCCGTCTTCCCCCTCGGCACGATGGCCGCGGCCTCGGCCGGCGCCCTGACCGCCGCCGTCGCGGCCTACGCCGCCCGCACTGCGGAGAGCGACGAGGAAGGGCCCGGCGGCCGGCAGCCGACTCGCGGCACGCTCGGCGATCCGGACGTGACGATCGATGTCCGGCACGCCGCCGTGGCCTTCCAGAGCGAGAGGCATTTCCGCGCCGACGGGAAGGCCATGGACGTCTGGGCCGCGCTGTCGGGTGACTACCGCACCTCGGACGGCTGGGTCCGGCTCCACTGCAACTTCGACCACCACCGTGACGCCGCCGTGCGCGCGCTCGGGCTGTCGCCCGGGTCGGGCAAGGAGGATGCCGGCAGGGCGTGCGCCGGCCGTACGGCGGCGGAGATCGAGGAGGCGGTGATCGGCGAGGGCGGCTGTGCGGCGGCGATGCGGAGCAGGGCCGAGTGGCTCGCGCACCCCCAGGCGCGGGCGCTGGCCGGCCTTCCTCTCGTCGGCGTCTCCCGGCTACCCGATGAGGACCCTCGGGCTGATCGGGACGGCCGGAGGCCCCCGCCCGGGAGGGAGCGGCCGCTCGACGGGGTGCGGGTGCTCGACCTGACCCGAGTGATCGCCGGGCCGGTGGCCGCGCGGGCGCTCGCGGCGCACGGCGCGGACGTGCTGCGTGTGGGCGCCGCACACCTGCCCGAGGTGCCGGGGCTCGTGGTGGAGACGGCGTTCGGCAAGCGGTCGTGCCACATCGACCTGCGTTCCGAGGCGGACAAGCTGCGGGAGCTGGTCCGCCAGGCCGACGTGGTCATCCAGGCGTACCGGCCCGGGGCCCTGAGAGCCAGGGGCTTCGGGCCGGACGACCTCGCCGCCCTGCGGCCCGGCATCGTCTGCGTCGACATCTCCGCGTACGGCACGCGCGGGCCGTGGGCCTCGAGAAGGGGATTCGACAGTCTCGTCCAGATGGCCTGCGGGATCGCCCACGAGAACGGCGACGGCCTGCGACCGTGCCCGCTGCCCGCGCAGGCTCTCGATCACGCCACCGGCTACCTGGCCGCGTTCGGCGCGGTCGCCGCGCTGCTCCGGCGCGGGGCCGAAGGCGGCTCCTGGCACGTGGAGGTGTCGCTGGCGAGGACCGCGGCGTGGCTCGACGATCTCGGCAGGATCGACGGGGCGGGAGTGGGGCAGCCTCGGGTGGAGGATCTGCTGGCGACGATGGACAGCCCCTTCGGCACGCTCACCTATGTGACCCCGCCCGGCGCCATCGACGGGACGCGGCCCCACTGGACGAGCCCGCCGCCCCGGCAGGGGGAGCACCCCGCGGCATGGGCTTCCTGACGGCAATCGACGCCCGTCCAGGCCCGGCGTACAGTTCCCCGGCCGGCGCTCGCTTCGGGTGGCGTGATGCGCGGGCACGAGGGCGTGTGCGAGGTGGTTCCGGAAGACCGGGGTGGCCCCCGGGGCCGCTGGTGGTGTGGCGGCGTGCTGATCCGGCAAGGGTCAACTGAAGGGGCGGATCCGGGTAGACTGTTCGACGGCCTGCTAGGCAGGCCGAATTCGCACGCCCATTCACGAGCCGCCTTCTCGGTCCGGACCGCGTCCGGTGAAAGCGGCCCGGGGCGTCAGGGCGCGGGCAAGACGCCCGCGTGACCAACCGAGACCGTGCCCGAGGGCACACGACCATGGAGGACCATCACCATGGCCCCTGTCGTCACCATGCGGCAGCTGCTGGAGAGCGGCGTCCACTTCGGCCACCAGACCCGCCGGTGGAACCCGAAGATGAAGCGCTTCATCTTCACCGAGCGCAACGGCATCTACATCATCGACCTGCAGAAGTCGCTGTCGTTCATCGACCGTGCCTACGACTTCGTGAAGGAGACCGTCGCGCACGGCGGCACCATCATGTTCATCGGCACGAAGAAGCAGGCGCAGGAGTCGATCGTCGAGCAGGCGTCGCGCGTCGGCATGCCGTACGTGAACCAGCGCTGGCTGGGCGGCATGCTCACCAACTTCTCCACCGTGCACAAGCGGCTCCAGCGGCTGAAGGAGCTCGAGGAGCTCGACTTCGACAACGTGGCCGGCTCCGGGCTCACCAAGAAGGAGCTCCTGATGCGCCGCCGCGAGAAGGAGAAGCTGGAGCGCACCCTCGGCGGTATCCGTGACATGGCCCGCGTCCCGAGCGCGGTCTGGGTCGTGGACACCAAGAAGGAGCACATCGCGATCAACGAGGCCAAGAAGCTCGGCATCCCGGTCGTCGCGATCCTGGACACCAACTGCGACCCGGACGAGGTCGACTACCCGATCCCGGGCAACGACGACGCCATCCGCGCCGTCAGCCTTCTCACTCGCGTGATCGCCGACGCCGTCGCCGACGGCCTCATGACCCGTGCGGGCGCCGGCCGCGGTGACGAGAAGCCCGCGGGCGTCGCCGCCGCCGAGCCGCTGGCCGAGTGGGAGCGTGAGCTCCTCGAGGGCGGAGAGGCCGCTCCGGCCGCCGAGACCGCCCCGGCTGCTGAGACCGCCGAGACCGCCGAGGCTGCTGAGACCGCCGAGGCTCCGGCCGCCGAGCAGCCCGCGCAGGGCGAGCAGGCCTGACGATCGACCACGGGTCCCCGCCGGGCGCGGCGCCTCCGGCCGGCCGCGACGGCGGGGATCTCCCAGGGAACGACCTGGTTCCGGTGCGGTAGGGCTCGCCCGCCGCGCTGAGGGCTTCACCGGGTGGGCGCCCGGCACGGGTGCCCACCCCCCAGACGATTCGCATCCGGGTCCCGAAGAGGAAATTGGACAATGGCTTCCGTAAACATGGCCGACGTCAAGCGGCTTCGCGAGCTGACCGCCGCCGGCATGATGGACTGCAAGAAGGCGCTCGAGGAGTCCGAGGGTGACTTCGACAAGGCCGTCGACATCCTGCGCCTGAAGGGCGCCAAGGACGTCGGCAAGCGCGAGGCCCGCACCGCGTCGAACGGCCTGGTCGCCGTCAAGCACGAGGGCGACTCCCTCGCGGCGCTGCTTGAGCTCAACTGCGAGACCGACTTCGTCGCCAAGAACGAGCGTTTCCAGGAGCTCGCCGCCGACATCGTGGCGCACATCGTCGCGACCAAGCCCGCCGACGTGCCGACCCTGCTCGAGTCCGAGCTGAACGGCAAGACCGTCAAGGAGCTGCTCGACGAGGCCAACGCGGCGCTCGGCGAGAAGATCGAGATTCGCCGGTTCGCGCTGCTTGAGGGTGGGTTCATCACCTCCTACATGCACAAGACCGACCCGCAGCTCCCGCCGGCCGTGGGCGTGCTCGTGCAGCTCGACACGCCGAACGCCGAGGTCGCCAAGGACATCGCCCAGCACACCGCCGCGATGGCGCCGAAGTACCTCAGCCCGGCCGAGGTGCCCGCCGAGGTCATCGAGAAGGAGCGGTCGCTGTTCGAGCAGATGACCCGCGAGGAGGGCAAGCCCGAGGCCGCCATCCCGAAGATCGTCGACGGTCGGGTCAACGGCTGGTACAAGGACTTCACCCTGCTGGAGCAGGCGTTCGTGAAGGACAACAAGAAGACGATCGCGAAGTTCGCGGACGAGGCCGGCGTCAAGGTCCTGGGCTTCACCCGCTACAAGGTCGGCCAGGCTTAGGCTTACTGCCAGGAGCTTTTCGACCCGCGCTACATACGAGGAGGCCGCCGCCGTGCAGGAGAACACCAGACCCGCCACGCCGGCGGCTTCGTCGTACGACGGGCCGCTGCGCTGGAAGCGGGTGATGCTGAAGCTGTCGGGTGAGGCGTTCGCGGGCGGCGAGTCCCTCGGGATCGACCCGCGCGTCGTCGCCCAGCTGGCGGACTCGGTCGCCGAAGCGGTCCGTGAGGGCGTGCAGGTGGCGGTCGTCGTCGGCGGCGGCAACATGTTCCGCGGCGCCGCCCTGTCGCAGGGCGGCATGGACCGCGCCCGGGCCGACTACATGGGCATGCTCGGGACCGTCATCAACTGTCTCGCCCTGCAGGACTTCCTGGAGAAGCGCGGCATCGACACCCGCGTGCAGACCGCGATCACGATGCAGCAGGTGGCCGAGCCGTTCCTGCCGCGCCGCGCGATCCGGCACCTGGAGAAGGGCCGCGTGGTCATCTTCGGCGCGGGGCTCGGCTCGCCGTTCTTCTCGACCGACACCTGCGCCGCGCAGCGCGCACTGGAGATCGGCGCCGAGGCGTTGCTCAAGGGCACCCAAGTCGACGGCGTGTACGACTCGGACCCGCGCAAGAACCCCGACGCGGTCCGATTCGACCAGCTTGATTACGGTGAGGTGCTGACGCGGGGCCTCGGGGTCATGGACGCCACCGCGATCAGCCTGTGCATGGACAACGGCCTGCCCATCGTGGTCTTCGATCTCATGGGCGAGGGCAACATCCTCCGGGCGGTCCGTGGTGAGAAGATCGGCACGCTGGTGAGTCCGGCAGGGAAGTAGGGAGCCGCAGTGATCGACGAAACCCTCCTCGAGGCCGAGGAGAAGATGGACAAGGCGGTGACGGTCGCCAAGGACGACTTCGCGAGCATCCGCACCGGCCGTGTGACGCCCTCGATGTTCAACAAAATCACGGTTGACTACTACGGGTCGCCGACGCCGATCCAGCAGCTCGCGTCGTTCCACGTCCCCGAGGCGCGCATGGTGCTCGTGCAGCCGTACGACAAGGGCTCGCTGAACGCGGTCGAGAGGGCCATCCGCGACAGCGACCTCGGCGTCAACCCGAGCAACGACGGCACCGTGATCCGCGTGGTGTTCCCCGAGCTGTCGGAGGAGCGCCGCAAGGAGTACATCAAGGTCGCCCGCAACAAGGCGGAGCACGGCCGGGTGTCCGTACGGAACATCCGCAGGCACGCCAAGGAGGTCCTCGACAAGCTCGTCAAGGACGGCGAGGCCGGCGAGGACGAGGTTCATCGTGCGGTCAAGGAGCTCGACGACCTCACCCAGAAGCACGTCGCGAAGATCGACGAGCTGCTGAAGCACAAGGAAGCCGAGCTGCTCGAGGTCTGACGTCGCGGCCCGGAGAGCGGGCCGTACGGCACGACCGTGATCCTTGTGCCGCACCGCGAGAACGGGGCGGCGCAAGGATCACGCGCATATAGAGAGTGGGACGCTGTGGACGGAACTGCTGCCGCCGGCGACCGGAACCCGGCGGGGGGCCCGGCGGGCCCCTCCGGCGCCGGACACGGCCCCGAGCCGGGGGGCCGCACCGGCGCCGGTCAGGCGTCCGCGCGCAACGGCCTCGGCGGTGCCGGCGCGGGCCGTGACGCCGGTCAGAGCGGCGTCACCGGACACGGCACCGGTTCCGCCGCAGAGTCCGCTACCGGGGCCGGCCGGGCTGCGACGCCGAACGGTCTCGCGGACCCGGCGGGCAGCGGCGCCCCAGACAGCGGCGCCCCGGACAGCGGCGCCCCGGACAGCGGCGCCCCGGGCGGCACGCCCGGCAATGCCGCCAAGAAGCCCTCGGGCCGCACGGGCCGCAACCTCCCGGCCGCGGTGGGGGTCGGCGTCGCGCTCGGCGCGGCGGTCATCGGCTCGCTCTACACCGTCAAGGTCGTCTTCCTCGTCGTGGTCCTGCTGGCCGTCGGCGTCGGCATCCACGAGATCGTCAAGGCGTTCGGCGGGTTCGGTATCCGGGTGCCGCTGCCGCCCCTGCTGGCCGGCATGGCGGCCATGGTGCTCGGGCCCTACTGGGGCGGCACGTCGTTCCTGGTCGGCGCGTTCGGCGTGACCGTGATGGTGCTGCTGACCTGGCGCATGTTCCAGGGCGCCGAAGGCTTCGTCAGGGACGCGACCGCCGCGATGTTCGTCGCCGTCTATCCGGCGCTGCTCGCGGGGTTCGTGCCGTTGCTGCTGGCTCCCGAGGACGGGCCGGACCGCGTGATCGTCTTCATCGCGGTCACCGTCTGCAGCGACATCGGCGGATACTTCGCCGGGATCTTCTTCGGCAGGCACCGGATGTCGCCGCTCATCAGCCCGAAGAAGACCTGGGAGGGCTTCGCCGGGTCCACCCTCGCCTGCGTCGTGGGCGGCGCGTTACTGGTCCACTTCCTGCTGCAGGGCGAGTACTGGGAGGGCGCCGTCGTCGGCGTGGCGGGAGTCGTGTGCGCGACGCTCGGCGACCTGGTCGAGTCGGTGATCAAGCGTGACATCGGCATCAAGGACATGGGCACGCTGCTGCCGGGGCACGGCGGGGCCATGGACCGCCTCGACTCGCTGCTGTTCACGCTCGTCCCCGTCTGGCTGCTGTTCACGCTCCTGGTCCCGGTCGCCTGACCGCCCTCTCCGCGTCCCGGGCCGGCGCCCACACGGTCAGATCCGGCTGGTCATCGCCAGCCGCTCGCTGATCGCCCGATGGCCGTGATCGGCCACGAGGCGGAGTTCGGACTCGGTGAGCGGGAGCAACCACAGCCACCGTACGGCGTCGCCGCCGAACACGAATCCCGACATGTCCGGTAGCCCGGGCGGGTCCACCAACATGAGCACCCCCTGGTGCCCGCCGTCCAGCGGGAACGTGACGGGGTTCTGGAACCAGCGGGCCGTGTGCCCGTGCCCCAGCCAGGTCACCGACCGCCACGGATACTGCCCCAACCAGGCGAACAGTCGTGCGGCGACCCTCGGATCCTGCCTGGTCGCCAGCGCGAGTTCCACCCGGCACGCCGTGTCGTACATCTCCGCGGCGGGCATCCGCTGGCAGCTCATGCCGACGGTGGACAGCACGGTGTAGTCCCGCGTGAACGTGGGCGGGCGCTCGCTGACGCCCACCAGGGGGAACCGGTCGCCGCCGACGTCCCAATAGCGGCCGGGCGGCCCGAGCCTGCTGTCGAGGTGGCCGAGCACGAACTGCTGATAGGTGGCCCAGCTGCCCTCCGCCTGCCGCCACCGCCAGTAGGCGCGCGCCTTGGCCACCCGGGGGGACAGGCCCTCCAGCGCCTCGCCGAGCGGCCAGGCGAACGGCGACTCCCCGACGGCGTCCCGCGCGTACCCGGGCAGGCCGCGCTCCATGTCGGCCCACGCCGGAATGACCGCCAGGAGCGTGTCGTTCTCGTACAGGGCGACGCCGTCGCCCTCCTCGAACCACAGCACCGACAGTGACTCCGCGTCCAGGGGCGGCCGGCCGGAGGGGTGCGCGGTGTGCGCCTCGGGCATCACCGGCGGCAGCCCGGCGGCGGCCCGGCCGGCGTCGGCCTCGGCGGGCGCGGGGACGTGGTTGGCCAGCCAGACCGCTCCGTGGACGATCCCCTTCGCGCCACGAAGGTAAGCTACGGAGGAGGTCCGGTCGGCTTCGATCGTCAGTGTGCGGCTCCCGTAGGGGTTGGTGCTGGTGAGCACGACAGTGGTGTCCACACCTCACCTCTCGTACGCCTCCGGGATTCGACCGCCAGACAGAATGTAAAGCCGCGTGCGCCAGTCGTTAAGACCACGGCCGCGGATGATGGAAAGGGTTTTGCTGTGAGCGAGCAGCCGAAGACCGGGCAGCTGACCTTCGTGGCGCCCCGCAGGGCCAAGCCGCAGCGCCATCTCGCCGACCTGACCATGGCGGAGCGCAGGGCGGCGGTGGCCGAACTGGGGGAGAAGCCGTTCCGCGCCGACCAGCTCTCCCGCCACTACTTCACCCGGCTGACCGGCTCTCCCGAGCAGATGACCGACCTGCCGGGCGCGCTGCGCGAGCGGCTGGTCGAGCAGCTCATGCCCCCGCTGCTGACGTCCGTACGCGAGATCACCTGTGACGGCGGCATGACGCGCAAGACGCTGTGGAAGCTGTTCGACGGCTCGCTGGTCGAGTCGGTCCTCATGCGTTATCCCGACCGCGTCACCATGTGCGTCTCCTCCCAGGCGGGGTGCGGCATGAACTGCCCGTTCTGCGCGACGGGCCAGGCCGGGCTCACCCGCAACATGTCCACCGCCGAGATCGTCGAGCAGGTCGTCGCGGGTGCGCGGGCGCTGGCCGGCGGCGAGGTCCCGGGCGGGCCCGGACGGGTGACCAACGTGGTCTTCATGGGCATGGGCGAGCCGATGGCCAACTACAAGGCCGTCATCGGCGCCGTCCGCCGCCTGGTCGACCCCGCGCCGGAGGGCCTCGGCATCTCGGCGCGCGGCGTCACGGTCTCGACGGTCGGCCTGGTGCCGGCGATCGGCAAACTCGCCGACGAGGGACTGCCGGTGACGCTCGCCGTCTCCCTGCACGCGCCCGACGACGAGCTCAGGGACACGCTCATGCCGATCAACACGCGGTGGAAGGTCGCCGAGGTGCTCGACGCGGCCTGGAGCTACGCGGCCAAGACCAAGCGGCGTGTGTCCATCGAGTACGCCCTGATCAAGGACATCAACGACCAGGAGTGGCGGGCCGACCTGCTCGGCCGTCTGCTCAAGGGCAAGCTCGTGCACGTCAACCTGATCCCGCTCAACCCCACGCCCGGCTCGAAGTGGACCGCTTCGCGTCCCGAGGACGAGCGGGCGTTCGTCCGCCGCCTGGAGTCCCACGGCGTCGCCGTCACCGTACGGGACACCCGGGGACGGGAGATCGACGGGGCATGCGGGCAGCTCGCCGCCGCGCCCCAGTAGTGGTTCAGGGCCGCGTGCGGCGCAGCCGCGTGTAGGCCGCCAGGCCGATCGCGGGCCACAGCAGCGACTGCACCGTGAGCAGGGGCAGCCCGCTCAGCAGCACCCCGTGATGGGCGTCCCGCATCCAGGCCATGACCGGCACGGTGAGCCAGCGGGCCCCGGCCATGCTGAGCACCAGCATCGACAGGTAGCCGAGGATCAGGGCGATCGTGGATACCGCCGGGGAGGGCAGGATCGGGCGGCTCGTCAACGCCCCGAGGACGAGCCCCGCCACCACCGACAGCAGATGCAGCCACACCCCGGCCAGCAGCACGCCGGTGGTGGGAGAGGTGGTCAGGCGGGTGAGCAACGCGACCTCGGCGATCGCGGCCAGCGCGACCAGCGACGCGAACGCCGCCAGCAGGCCGCTCACCAGTTCCCGCGTTCCCAGCGCGGACAGGGCGACGCTGCGCTGCTCGTCGGGTTCCGTGTCGAGCAGGCCGCGGGCGGCCCAGGCGAGCACCGGCACGAGCATGGCCGCCGAGTCCGCGGTGGCCCCGATCTCCTGACCGGTGGGCACGGCGGTCGCGTAGAGGATCGCGAGCAGCGCGAGCAGCGCGAGCAGCGGCTGCAGGGCGCGGTGCGAGGCGATGTATCCGGTGACGCGGAACCGCGCCAGGGCGATCACAGCGGTCATCCGGCGGCCTCCCCGGCGACGCGGCCCGTGATGTGCCCCGTGATGTGCCCCGTGATGTGCCCCGTGATGTGCACCGTGCAGCCCTCGGCGCGCAGGCGGTCGGCCAGGTCCGACGCCCTCGACGCGGCCACCGCCACCTCCAGCACGGTCAGGGGCGTCTCACCGGCCTTCTCGACCGGCTCCAGTTCCCGTACGGCGCGGTCGCGGACCTCACAGCGGCGCAGGCCGGGGAAGGCGCGCAGATCACCCTGGTGGTCGCTCGCCACAACGATGCCGCCGCGCGCACTGATCTCCTCGATGATCCGGGGGAGCTCGGCGCGGGTGGCGGCGTCGAGACCGGCGAAGGGCTCGTCGAGCACGAGCAGCCCCGGCTCGGCGAGCAGCGCCTGCGCGAGACCCACCTTGTGGGCGCTGCCCTTGGACAGGTCGGGCAGGCGCTGCCCGAGCAGGTGGTCCATGCCGAGCCGCTCGGTCCACCGGCCGATCGACTCCGTGCCCACCCCCCGGACCGCCGCCATGTGCCGCAGGTAGGACGCCACGGTGAACGGTTGGTCGGCGGGGAACCGCTCGGGGGCGTATCCGACGACCCGGGGACGGTCCTCGACGCTTCCGCGTACGGGCCTGAGCAGCCCGGCGACCAACCGCAGGAGGGTCGACTTGCCGGTGCCGTTGGGCCCGGTCACCTCGACCACGTCCCCCGCATCGAGGACCAGGCCGGCGTCGGACAGGATCCAGGGGTCGCGCCGTCCGTATCGGAAGGAGAGGCTGGCGATCCGCATAGTTTTTCGAGCTTATCGGGATGTTTCTCCCGGCGTGCGAACATCGCGCGATCTTTGGGTCTCGCCTTTGAGTCGGGACTCCCGTCAAAATGGACGGGCGTCAGCAACGGGCAGGGAGGTGTGGTGTGAACCGCTTTCCCCGCGTCATGGCCGTGCGCCTCGGCTATGACCCCGGACAGGTCGACGACTTCGTGCGCAGGATCGAGCGGACGCTCGGGCTCGGCCCACTCGACGGACCGCCGGTGACCGCCGACGAGATCAGGAACGCGAAGTTCGCCGTCAAGCTCGGGGGTTACAACGAGACCGCGGTGGACTTCGCGCTCGACGCGTTCATCGTGGCGGTCGAGGCGCGGGCGGGCCAGACCGCCTCGGCCGCATCGACCGCCCCGGCCGTGCCTGCGCCGTCCGCCGCCAGGAAGGCCGCCGCCGAGAGGCCCGTCACCGAGACGCCCGTCACCGCGAAGCCCGCGACCGCGAAGCCCGTCGCCGAGACGGTCGCCGAGCCGCCCTCCGCCGGGATGCCCGCTCCAGAAGAGCCCGAGCCCGCCGCCGCTCTGGCCGCCGCGGCTCCGTCCCGCCGTACGCGTGCCGAGGAGCGGACGCGATCGGACCAGGCCCCCGCTAAGGCCGCCGGCCCCGAAGATTCTTGGCTGGAGACGCAGGCGGCCCGGGTGGAGCGCGTGGCCTTCCGCCCAGGGCGGCTCGGGATGGGCTACCGCGAGGAGGAGGTCGACGCCTTCCTCGACCGGGTGGTGGCGACGCTGCGCGGGACGGCGGCCGAGCCGTTGACGGCGGAACAGGTCAGGAAGGCCACGTTCGCCACCGTCGTGTTCCGGCCCGGCTACGCGATCCACGAGGTGGACGGCTTCCTGGCCGAGATGGCGGGCGTGCTGGAGCGCTTGCCCTGCGGCGATCCACAAAGCTCATAAATTGCAATTTTCGTGGAGCAATGCACCACGATAGGGATCATGCTGCGTAGATCATCCCCCTTGGCGGCGCTCGTCGCCGCCGGTCTCACATTGGCCGTCCCCGTGCAGGCCGTGCCGGCGGCCGAGGCGAGCACCGGCTCCGGCGCCTACGTCCCCGGCTCGGCCGGTCTCGGCGACCCGTACTTCCCCCATGCGGGCAACGGTGGATACGACGCCGGCCACTACACGATCCGGATGCGGTTCACGCCGAAGACCCGGCACCTCAGCGCCACGACGACGATGACGGCGACGGCGGAGAAGAACCTGTCCCGGTTCGACCTCGACTTCTCCGGCCCGAAGATCGGCAAGGTGGTCGTGAACGGCGAGCGGGCCTCGTACGCCCGGAAGGGCCAGGAGCTCGTCGTCACGCCCCGGCACGGGCTGCCGTCGGGGAAGACGTTCACCGTCGAGGTGTCCTACGCCGGCCGGCCGAAGGCGATCAAGGACAAGGTGCTCGGCGTCACCGGCTGGATCGACACCAAGGACGGCGCCGTCGTGCTGGCCGAGCCGGACGGCGCCCGTAGCTGGTTCCCGGTCAACGACAACCCGCGGGACAAGGCCACCTACACCTTCGAGGTCACCGCGCCCGAGGGGCTGACGGTCCTGGCCAACGGCGAGCCGGAGAACTCCGGCGTCGCCGGCCCGCGCGACGGCTACAGGACCTCGAAGTGGGAGATGCGGCATCCCATGGCGTCGTACCTCGCCATGGTCGCGATCGGGAAGTTCAAGGTCACCCAGGGCGTAGTCGACGGCATGCCCAACATCACGGCGTACGATCCTTCCCTGGCCACGGAGTTCAAGCGCCTGCACGGCATCACCGCCAAGGCGATCACATGGGAGTCGAAGATCTTCGGCGACTACCCGTTCTCCTCCACCGGCGGCATCGCCGACCGGCTCGGCGTCTACTACGCCCTGGAGACCCAGGGCAGGCCGGTGTACGACACGGTCATGTCGGACGAGGCGACGATCGTGCACGAACTGGCCCACCAGTGGTTCGGCGACAGTGTCGGCCTGCGCAGGTGGAAGGACATCTGGCTGAACGAAGGCTTCGCGACCTACGCCGAGTGGCTGTACCAGGAGCAGCACGGCGGTCCCTCCGCAGAGAAGACCTTCGCCAAGCACTACAAGCACAAGGCCAGCAGCGCCTTCTGGAAGCTCAAGACCGGCGATCCGGGCCGCAGCGGGCTCTTCGACTGGAACGCGATCTACATCCGCGGCGCCATGACCGTGCACGCGCTGCGCCAGAAGATCGGCGACGAGACGTTCTTCACGCTGCTGCGCACCTGGACGCAGGAGAACCGGCACTCCACCGTCACCACCGAGGACCTGATCGCCCTGGCGGAAAGGCTGTCCGGCCAGAACCTGGACCGCCTGTTCGACGCGTGGCTGTACAAGGCGGCCAAGCCGAAGCTGTGACCGGCCAGGTCGCCTGCGGCGAGACGGGCGGCCGACGACACGGCCGCCCGTCCCTCGGCACCGCCGCACAGCACCGCCGCGCAGCACCGCCGCACGGTGCCGCCGAAGAACCTGTCAGCGGCCGTCCGGTGCGGGAGCCGGTTCGAACCCCGCCGTTCGATACCGCTCGACCTCCGACCACGCGGCGGACATCCCGGCCAGGCATCGGTCGAACACCTCCGCCTGCCGTGCGTACGCCTCGCGGGCGGCGCCGGGACGGACGCACAGGTCGTCGGTGTCGCTGACCGACCACGGCACGTCGCTGTGCCCGAGCGCGGCGGGCAGCAGCGAGGCGACCCCGCGTGCGCCGAGCTCGCTGGTGAGCTGCCGGCGGACGGGGCGGCCGAGCACGTCGGCGAAGATCTGCGCCCAGACCTCCGACCGCGCGCCGCCCCCGGCCAGCCGCCAGGGGCGGTCGCCCACGTCGGCCCCGCTGGCCAGGACCCGGTCGAGCTGCACCCGGTGATACTGGGCGACCCCCTCGATGACCGCACGAGTGAGATGCCCGCGGCGGTGCACGGCGGAGATGCCGAGGAAGGTCCCGGACGCCGCCGGATGCTCGGGGGCGCCGTTGACGAACGGCAGGAACAGCAGCCCGTCCGCGCCCGGCGCCACCGTCGCCGCCTCGGCCAGCAGGTCCGCCGCCGCGACGCCGGCGGTCGCCCGGTGCGGCACCGACGCGGTGCTCAGCCAGTCGAGGTTGGCGGCCGACGTGGGGGCGACCTCCATGGCGAGCATCGTCCCCGCGTCCGGCATCAGCGCGCTGAGCGTGACCTCGGGCGCGGGGGTGGCCGCCGGGACGACGACCCCGTTGATGGCCCAGGTGCCCACGATGATCGTCACGTCGCCCGGCGCCCGGCCGCCCGCGCCCAGGGTGGCGGCCACGCAGTCCATGCAGCCCGCGATCACGGGCAGTCCCTCCGGCAGCCCGGTCAGCTCCGCCACCCGCGCGCTGAGGCCGGCCACGACCTGCCCGGACTCGCGCAGCGGCGGGAAGCGGCCGAAGTCGCCGGCCGGCAGCCCCACCAGTTCGAGCGCCGTCGGGGTGTACTCGCGGGTGTCCAGCGCCACCATGCCGAACGCGCTCGCGTCGCTGTAGTCGGCGCTTGGCACGCCGGTGAGCTGCGAGGTCACCCAGTCCTTGCACGACAACGCCCACCGGGTCCGGGCGTACGCCTCGGGCTCGGCGTCGTGCATCCAGCGCAGGAGCACCGACGGCTGGGCCGCCCAGGGGATGGAGCCGGTCTCGGCGGCCAGGCGGCGGGCGGCCTCGGGCTCGATCGCGTCCACGATGTGCCGGGCCCGGCTGTCCGACGACGCGATGGCCGGCCCGACCGGCCGCAGCGACGCGTCGACCGGGTAGAGCCCGTTGCCGTGGGCGGCGACGCCGATGCCTGCCGGGGCGTACCCGTCGGCCGCGAGCTTGCCCGCGAGGTCGCCGAGCAGCGCCACGACGGTGTCGGCCAGCCCGGTCATGTCCACGTCGTGGCGGTGGGCGGTCACGCTGGTCCGGGGGGTGCGGGCGTGCACCACGCCCACCTCGCGCCCCTCGGCGTCGAATGCGGCGGCCTTCGACGCGGTCAGGCCGACGTCGACCCCGATGTAACACGTGGCCAGGTTCGTCATGCCGTCCTCCCGTCGCTGCCCCTGCCCGCGCCCCCGCCGGCCGCCGCGGCCAGTGCGCGGGGACGGTAGCGCCGTAGCTCGTTCTCGTAGGCGGCGACCTCGGCGCGGGCCCGCCCCTCGTCCCAGCCGAGGTGTCGTACGGCGACGTCCGCGCAGGTCGCGGCGCTGGAAAGGCCCATGTCGCCGTTGAGCCCGACAAGGATACGCCGCAGCATGACGTCGGCCAGCGTGACCGCTCCCTCTTCGCGTACGGCCATGACGACCTCGGCGGCCAGGGCGCCGGTCTCCTTGTCGACCACCTCGGCGAGCGAGGGGTCCTCGGCGGCGAGGCCGAGCACCCGGCGGGCGCGCACGCCGTACAGCTGCAGCAGCCGGCGGGAGGACGCACCGTCCAGTGGCGACTCGCGCAGGAAGTCGCGCGCGAACTCCGGCCAGTCGGAGGTCTGCGCGCCGGGGAACGGGCGGGTCCGGGTGACGCACGGGCGGGGCCGCCTGCCGATCACGCGCAGCGCCTCGTCGGTCACGTCCTCGGCGAGCGCCCGGTGGGTCGTGAGCTTGCCGCCGATGACGGTCAGCAGGCCCCGGTAGGCGGGCGCGTGGTTGAGCACGGTGTGCCCACGGCTGATCTTGGCGTTGTCCGACACCCCGGCGGTGTACGGCAGGGGCCGGATCCCGGCGACGCTCCACAGCACGTCGGCGGGCGTGAGCTTCGCCTGGGGGAAGATCCGGTTGGTCTCGGCGAGCAGGTAGTCGATCTCAGCGTCGTCGGCGACGACCTCGTCCAGGTCGCCCTCGTAGGTGAGGTCGGTGCTGCCGAGCACGTAGCGGCCCTGCCAGGGGAAGACGAAGATGGGCCGCCCGTCGGCCGCCGCCTCGAAGAAGATGCAGGTGCCGGGGGCTCCGGGGAACGGGTCGAGGACGATGTGGCTGCCCTTGGTGCCGCCGTTGAGCCGCCGGCTCTCGACCTGGCCGTCGAGGATACGGTCGATCCAGGGCCCGGCGGCGTTGACGGTGACGGCGGCCCGGACCTCGCCGCGCTCCCCGGTCCGTACGTCCTCGGTGCGCAGACCGGCGACCCGGTCGCCCTCGACGATCAGGCCCGTGACGGAGGTGTGGGTGAGCACCCGCGCGCCCAGGTGGCGGGCGTCGAGGAGCAGCTCGACGCAGAGCCGCTCCGCCCACGGCACCTGCGCGTCGTGGAACAGCGCCGCCCCGCGCAGGCCCTCGCGCGACAGCGTGGGCCACCGGCGGGCCACCGTGCGGACCGGCACGCCGCGGCTGAGCCCGCGTCCCCGGCCCAGGGCCATCGCGTCGAACGCCAGCAGGCCGAGCCGGATCAGCGCTCCCGGCCGGGTGTTCCTCTCGTAGAAGGGGATCAGCATCGGATAGTCGCGGATGAGGTGGGGAGCGGTGCGGAACAGCAGGTGCCGCTCCCGGATGGATTCGTGCACGAGCGCGAAGTCGTAGCGCTCGAGATATTTGAGGCCGCCGTGGATCAGCCGGCTGGAGGTGCTCGACGTGCCCGAGCCCACGTCGGCGCGGTCGACGACGACGACGCGCAGGCCGCGGGCGGCGGCGTCCCGGGCGATGGCGAGCCCGTTGATACCGGCTCCGATGACGGCGAGATCGACGGTGAGATCGACGGCGTCTTTCTCTCCGAAGGGGACGTGATGCGACATGGGAGGCTCCCGGAGGGTGACGGGCGCGGGTCCGCGGGGGGCGGACCCGCGCCGGAGAAGGGTCGGACCTAGGCTGCGGAGCCCGCCCTCTCCTTGTAGATCTCGTACGCCTCCTCGGGCTTGAGCCCGTCGTGCACGACCGCGCGGACCGCGGCGAGCATGCCGGCGGGGCTGTCGCTCTGGAAGATGTTGCGGCCCATGTCGACGCCGGCGGCGCCCTCCTGGATCGACCGGTAGGCCATCGTCAGGGCGTCGATCTCGGGTAGCTTCTTGCCGCCCGCGACGATGATCGGCACGGGGCAGCTCGCGGTGACGGTCTCGAAGCCCTCCTCCACGTAGTACGTCTTGACGATGTGGGCGCCCATCTCGGCGCTGATCCGCGTGGCGAGGCGGAAGTAGCGGGCGTCGCGGACCATGTCCTTGCCGACGGCGGTGACGCCGAGCACGGCGACGCCGTGCCGCTGGCCGGCGTCGACGAGCGCGGCCAGGTTGGCGACCGACCGCGACTCGTGCTCGCCGCCGACGAACACCTGGATGGCCACGGCGGCGGCGTTGAGGCGCAGCGCGTCCTCCATGTCGAGCGCGATGTGCTCGTCGGACAGCTCGCGCAGGATGCTCGGGCCGCCGCTGGCGCGCAGCACGATGCCGGCGCCGGTGGTCGCGGGGATGCTGGTGCGCAGCGCGCCGCGGGTCATCATGATCGCGTCGGCGTCCGGGACGAGCGGGGCGATCCGCGTGTCGAGGCGCTCCAGGCCGGCCATCGGGCCGACGAAGTAGCCGTGGTCGAACGCCAGCATGACCGTGCGCCCGGTGTCCGGCCGGAAGATGCGCGACAGGCGGTTGCGCAGGCCCCAGTCCTGCCCGTGCGCGCCCTTGACGTGGAAGCCGCTCGCCGCGGGTCCGGCGGACGTCCCGAAGTCGCGGGCGTCGAGCAGGCCGTCGGTGTCAGCCATCAGTGTCGTCTCCTGTGGTTGTGGTGGTGACGGTCGCGGTGCGCGATCGCCGTCTGAACAGGGAGGCCAGGCCTCCGTTGCGGTCCCCTCCGCCGGCGAGGAAGAGCACGAAGAGCACGAGGCCGCCCTTGAGCAGGTTCTGCGCCGCGGTGCTCCAGCCGACGAGGTTGACCAGTCCGTCGAGCAGGATGAAGAAGAGTGCCGCGCCCCACACGCCCACCGGGACCGCCCGGCCGCCGGAGATGAGCGTGCCGCCGATGACCACGACGGCCACGGAGTCGAGCAGGTAGCGGGTGCCGAGATCGGCCGAGGGCGCGATGTAGGCGGCGAGCAGCGCGCCGGTCAGCCCGGCCAGCGCCCCGCTCAGCAGGTAGGTCGACCCGATGATCCGGGCGACCGGGATGCCGGCCCGCTCGGCGGCCCGGCGGCTCTGGCCCACCGCGATCAGCGACCGGCCGTAGACGGTACGGCGCAGCAGCGCGACGACGAGCACGGTCAGCACCGCGATCGCCAGCGCGAGGAGCGGAACGCCGGCCGGGCGCAGGTTGAGCGCCGAGCGCAGGCCGGGGTCGGGCACGGCGGTGAAGCCGTTGGCCGTCGACAGCGTGATCGACGAGGCGACGAGCCCCGCGGCCAGCGTGGCGATGATCGGGGGGACGGACAGGCCGAGGATGGCCACGGCGCTGACCGCCGCGACGAGGACGCCGACGCCGATTCCCGCGAGGATCCCCACGGCCGCCGAGCCGGTCGCGGAGGCGGCCGCCACCGAGACGAACCCGGCGAGCGAGATGACCGGCCCGACCGACACGTCGATGTTGCCGGGGCCCGCGCTGATCACCAGCATCTGCCCGAGCCCGACGATGACGAGGTACGGCGCGAGCGACAGGGCGAGGGAGACGGTCTGCCCGCCGCCCTGGCCCGAGATGGCCAGGATCACCAGCCACACGAGCGCGGCGGCGGCGAAGCCCCAAATCCAGGGGCCGCTCCATCGGCGAGTCACGCGGATGTTCATCGCAGCACCTTCCCCACGACGACGCGGCCGGCGAGCACGGCCAGGACGATCACGCCTTGCACGGCCGACTGCATGTCGGACCGCACGTCGAGCAGGCTGAGAACCACGCTGACCAGCCCCAGCGTCACCCCGCCGATCGCGGCGCCCCACGGCACGGCGTTGCCGCCGGAGAAGGAGCCCCCGCCGAGGATCACCGCGGCCACGGTCATGAGCGTGTAGCTGGAGGCCGACGACACGTCTCCGCCACCCGTCTGGGAGGCCAGGACGAGACCGGACAGCACACCGAGCGCGCCCGCCGTCGCGTAGGCGATGACGCGGGAGGTGAGCGGCCGCAGGCCGGCCCGCCGCAGCGCGACCGGGTTGCTGCCCAGACCGCGCATCCGCACGCCCGCGGCGCTGCGCGCGGTGAGCAGGTAGACGACCAGCGCGACGACCAGGATCGGCAGCAGCGGCGCCGGGAAGCCCGCGGGCTGCCACGCGCCGAACGACGCCAGCCACTCAGGGGTCGTGCCACCCGGCGTCGGCAGCAGGAACAGGCCCAGCCCGAGCCAGACGAACGAGGCGCCGAGGGTCGCGATCAGCGCCGGCACCTCGCGCAGGTGGATGAGCAGGCCGAGCACGGCGTACGCCGCGACCAGCCCGAGCAGGACGAGCGCGCCGGTGAGGGGCGACGACACCAGCAGGGTGGCGGAGACCACCGTGACCAGGCCGACGAAGTTGCCGATCCCGAGGTCGATGTCGCCGACGGCCATGAGCGTCATCTGCGCCTGCGCGGCGATCACCAACGGCACGGCCGCGGACAGGACCAGCGTGAGGCCCTCCACGGTCAGCACGCCCGGCTGGAGCGACGAGCAGACGCCGATCATCGCGATCAGGGCGACGGCGCTGACCGCGGCCGGGGCGCAGCGGCGCATCCGCGCGCGGTCGGGCAGCGCCGGGGCGAGAAGCTGGGCCATCAGTCGTTTCCTCCGTCCTCGTCGAAGGAGACGGCGATGATGCGTTCCTCGGAGATCTCCTCGCCGGTCAGTTCGGCCACGATCCGGCCGGCCCGGAAGACGTAGACCCGGTCGCAGTGGGCCATCTCGGCGTTCTCGCTGGAGTACCAGACGATGCTCCGGCCCTTCGCCGCCTCCTCCCTGATGAGGCGGTACAGATCGGTCTTGGTGTGCACGTCCACGCCCCGGAACGGGTCGTCGAGCAGCACGAGCCCGGCGGGGGAGGCGAACGCGCGGGCGACGATGACCTTCTGCTGGTTGCCGCCGCTCAGCTCGGTGATCCCGGCCTCCGCACCGCCCCTGATGGCGAGGCGCTTCACCCAGTCGCCGACGACCACGCGCTCCTCGGCCGGACGGCGCAGCCCCTTGCGGGCGAGGCCGCGCAGCGCGGTCACGATGAGGTTGTCGCCCACGCTCCACAGGGGCAGGACGCCCGACCGCTGCCGGTCGCCCGGCACGTACGCCCGCGTCACGTTCACGGCGGTGTCGCGCCGGACGGGCCGCCACAGGCGTTCGAGCACCTCCTGCTGGCCCTGGCCGGCCAGCCCGGCGAGGCCCACGACCTCGCCCTTGCCGATCCGCAGGGTGACCTCGCGCAGGCCGGGTGCGGTGGCGCCGCGCAGCTCGGCCACCGTCTCCCGCGCGGCCCCGCCGGCGGCCGTCCGCGTGCCGGTCGCCGCCGGAGCGGCGACGTGGGCTCCCATCAGCTCCAGGACGTCCGGCTCGCCGAGCCCGGCGGCGGGCCGTTCCGCGGTGACCGCGCCGTCGCGCAGCACGGCCACCCGGTCGGCCACCGAGAGGACCTCGCGGATGCGGTGCGAGATCAGCAGCACGGCGGCGCCGGTCTCGGTCAGCCTGCGCACGTAGGCGTACAGCGACCGGGCGGCGTCCGGGCCGAGCGACTCGGTGGGCTCGTCGAGGATCAGCAGGTCGAGCCGGTCCACCAGGCAGGCCCGGGCGATCTCCACCATCTGGCGGCGGGCGAGCGACAGGTCCTCCACCCGGTCGCGCGGGGAGACGCCGTGGCCGGGGAACATCTCGTCGAGGCGGCGGCGCACCGCGTCGCTCGCCGCCCGCCGCCACCGCACGCGGGGCAGGCAGTGCCGCGCGGACACCCACATGTTCTCCGCCACCGTGAGGTCGGGGCACAGCGACGTCTCCTGGTAGGCCATCCGCACCGACCGGAAGTCCTCGGCGGACGCCTCGCTCCCGTGCACGAGGACCGTGCCCGTGTCGCAGGACTCAAGCCCGGCGAGCACCCGCATGAGCGTGCTCTTGCCCGCGCCGTTGTGACCGACCAGCCCGAGCACCTCGCCCGCGCGGACCTCCAGGTCCACGCCCGTCAGGGCCCGGGTGCGCCCGTACGCCTTGGTCACGCCCCTGGCGGTGACGACGGGCGGCCGGGCGGCCGGTCCGGTGTCCGTCTCCGGCGGCGCCGTGCCGCCGGCCGGGAGATTGTCGACGTGCATGCCCGGTCTCCTCCGTCTCCTCCGTGCCGTGGTCGATGTGAGGCCGGATCAGCTCGCGGCCGACGGGATCGGCGGCTGGACCGGCTTGCCGCCGGTCTTGACGGCCTCCACCTGCTGACGGAACAGCTCCCGGGTCCACGGCCAGGCGGCGTACTCGTCGGGCTTGAGCACCGAGGCCCAGGCGTCGCGGTCCTTCTGCTCGATCAGGACGATCGGGAAGGTCATCTGCTTGGGCACGTCCTTGCCGTCGAGCAGGTCTAGGGCCTCCCAGAGGGCGGCGACCGACTGGCCGGGGTCGGACATGACCGCGACCGAGCCGTTGTCGATCTTGTTGTCCCGCCAGTAGCTCAGCGCGCGGCCGTTGGTCTCGAAGTCGACCGCCGGCACGGGCTTGCCCGCCGTGGCGAACGCCTGGGCCACGCCGTAGCCGTCGCCGCAGCCGATGACGCCGTCCACCTTCGGCACGCTGGACAGCACGCCGAGCACGGCCTTCTGCGCCGTGGCGCCGTCGCACATGCCGGTGACCGTCGCCACGGTCTTCACCCCGGGGTAGTCGGCGAGGATCTTCTTGGTGGTGTCGAGCATCTCGGCCTCGGGCTGGGAGCCGACCACGCCGCGGCTCACGATGACCGAGCCCTTGCCGCCGATGCCCTCCAGCAGCGGCTTGGCGGCGTACGTCGCCCAGTCGACGAAGCTGTTTTGCAGCACGTGGGCGCAGGGCGCGTCGATGGCGGAGTCGAAGACCACGACCTTGACGCCGGCCGTACAGGCCTGCTGGATCACCGGCTGCAGCGCGGTCGGCGAGGCCGGGTCGATGAGCAGCGCGTCGGGCTTCTGCAGCAACAGGCTCTTGATCTGGGCGACCTGCTCGGTCGCCGAGTTCTCGCCCGGCGCGTTCACGACCTTGTACTTGCCGATCAGCCCGTCGGTCTTGGCCTGCTCGGCGGCGGCCTCGAACTTGGCGATCATCGTCTGCCGCCAGCCGTTGCCGATGAAGCCGTTGCTGAGCGCGATGAAGGGCTTGTCACCGCCGCCGCCCGCGGCTCCGTCGGCGGCGTTTGCGGTGGCGCCTCCCGAGCCGCCGGAGCCGCAGCCCGCGGTCAGGACGGCGAGAGCGGAGATCGCCGCGGCGGAGGCGGCGCGCCAGGGCCGGCGTGTGGGACGCATGTGCATGGTGTCTCCAGACAGAGCGGGTTCGCGAGGGGGGAGAGTCGGCGTGAAGGCTTCGCCCGAATGGCCTGTCATTACAGGCTTGTAGTGACAAGCAAACTAAGCGGGCGTTACGGGCCTGTCAAGAGCCTGTTTTTGGTCACTTCAAGCCGTCATGGGCGGGATAATCGTGGTGACAGCCGGGTCCACTTGTAGTTACAGGTATGCGTGGGGCATCCTGCTGCGGTGCCGCCGAGGAGGTTCCCGTGACGATGACCTATCCGCCCCTCAACCGCGACGGGGCGGAACCGCTGTGGATGCAGCTCATGCGGGCGTTGCGCGCGGAGATCGAGGGCGGCGTACGCGGGCCCGACCAGCCGCTGCCGTCCGAGGCCGAGCTGAGCGACCTGTTCGGAGTCTCCCGCACGGTCGTCAGGGAGGCGCTGCGCGAGCTGGTCCAGCAACGCCTGATCTACAAGGTAAAGGGCAAGGGCGCCTTCGTCGCGCCCCGCAAGACCGAGCTGAGGTTCGTCGGGTCGATGTCCGGCTCCGCCGACGACCTGCGGGAATCAGGCCGCCGGGTGACCACGCAGACCGTCCGCCAGACGCTCGGGGAGGCCGACGAGAGGGAGGCCGCGCTCCTGCGCATACCGCTGGGGGAGCAGGTCGTCCGGCTGCGCAGGCTCCGCCGGGTCGACGGCCAGCCGTGGCTGCTCGTCGACACCGCCCTGCCCGCCCGGCTCGTCCCCGGGCTCGACCGCGCCATCCTGGAGAACCAGTCGCTGTACGACGTGCTGCGCCGCCGGTACGGCATCGAGCCCGCGGCGGCCGACCGCTGGATCGAGGCGGTCTTCCCCAACCGGGAGGACGCGGCCCTGCTCGAGGTGTCCACCTCGACGCCGCTGCTCGGCATCGAGTCGGTCGCGTGGCTGGAGGACAACACCAGGTTCGAGGCGTACTACGCCCTCCACCGCAGCGACCAGACGCGCTTCTACGTCGGCATCCGCTGAACCCTGCCGAGGGCACCGGCGGGGTCCGTCGATCGCGGTCGTCGACCGGGAAGCGGCTTGTGAACCCGTGGTCGGCAACAGGTTGAGACCAAGTTCCGGCCACCCGCTGCCATCGCCTGATCTGGCGGCGATGCTGGTGCCGTGGCGCACCGGTTCGAGAACCTCGCGAGGTCGAAGGCGCTCAGAAGGCTGAAGAGCCCGTGGGTGCTGGGGGTGGGGGCCAGCATCGGCGCGGGGGTGCCGCCCCTGGTGGTTCCGGCGGGGTGGCCGCTGGTGTGGCGGGCGCTGATCGCGGCCGTGGTAGCCGCTCTGGCGGGGGCCAGCGGATCATACTTCGGCGTGGTGCTGACCCGGGCCGAGAACGCGGCGGCGGCGATCGACGCACTGCACGCGTTTCTCGACCCGTTGAGCCCGCCGCGGCCCCACTCCCCGCAGGACCCGGCCGATGGGCAGCGCGGCGTGTTCGAGTTGCTGCTGCCGGAGTCGTGCCCGGCCCCGTTCTGGGGGCGGCGCGGCGAACGGGACCGGTGGTGGGCCTGGTGCCACGGACCGGCGATATCGGACCTGTTGGTGGTGGACGGGCCGGGTGGCTGCGGCAAGACCCGGCTGGCGTCGCGGGCCGCCGAGGAGGCCGCCGCGGCCGGGTGGGTGACCGGCTGGCTGCGCGAGGACAGGGCCGCCGACCTGGTCGGCGCGGCCGCGGCGGTTACCGGCTTGCGGGTGCTGGTCCTGGTCGACAACGCCGACACCCGATCAGACCTGCCGAGCCTGCTGGGCGCGCTGGCGCGGTACCAGGGGCGGGCCCGGGTGCGCGTGGTGCTGATCACCCGCCACGGCGCCGAACTCGGTCAGGCGCTGCAAAGCCGGATCCCCGAGCGCCACGCTCTGCTCGTGAAGAATGCGCCGGTGATGTCGCTGCGGCCGCTGGGCGAGGCCTCCGACCTGATCCGCTGGTACGGCGAGGCGGTACGCGCGTTCGCGTCCGCGCTGGTGATGCCGGCGCCTCCGGTCTCGGACACGATCGCGCCGGTCCGGGAGGGCCAGACCATGGTGGAGGTGCTCGCCCAGGCCATGGTGACGGTGCTCAGCGGAGCGTCGCCGACCGGCTCACCCGCGCCTCTCGGCGAGGTCGCCGAGGTGCTGTTCGAGCACGAGGCGCGCTGGTGGCGCGGCACCGCCGCACTGGACCGGTGGGCGATCGGCCCGGTCTCCGACGTGGTGCTGGCCCGGGTCATGGCCGGCCTGGCACTGTTCGCCCCCGCCGACGAGCCGGCCGCGATCGGGGTGCTGCGGCGCATCCCCGAGCTGGCCGACGCGCCCGCCGAACGGGTCGCCAACCTGGTGCGGTGGGCCCACGCCCTGTACCCGGGAGGAGGGGTGCGGATCGGCCCGAACCTGCTCACCGATTGGTTCGTCACCGTCACCCTGACCCGCACCGAGGGCGACCGCGACTTCGCCCGCCACCTGCTGAACGACCCGACTGAGGATCAAGCGGCCCGGATCCTGACCGTGCTGGCCCGTGCCGGCGAACATCACCCGCCCGCCCGCCTGCTGTTCGAGCGACTGCTGGGTGGCGACCCGGTACGGCTGGCCCGCCATGCCGTCTACGCGGCCCTCACCACCGCCACGAACCGTGGCGAGCTGGACCGTACCACCGCCACCGCTCTCGCCACCGCCGACCTCGGCCCCGACACCACCACCCTGCTCCTCCGGCTCACCCCCGCCTACGCCCTGCCCCGCTGCGCCCTCGTACTGACCCGCCGCCGGGTGCACCACACCCGGGCCACCGGCACCCCGCTCGACCTCGCCCACGCCCTGACCGACCTTGCGGCCGCGCTGGAGCGGGTGGGTGAGCATCGCGAGCAGGTGCGGGTGGCGCGGGAGGCGGTCGACCTGTGGCGTGAGCTGGCGGACGGCGACCCCGCCCATCGGCCCAACCTCGGTACAGCCCTGGGCAACCTGTCGGCCGCGCTGCGCTGGGCGGGTGGTCCCCGCGAGCAGCTGCGGGTCGCTCGGGAAGCGGTCGCGCTGTGCCGTGCTCTGGCGGACGACGACCCCGCCCACCGACCCGGCCTCGGCCGAGCCCTGGGCAACCTGTCGGTCGCGCTGGACCTGGTGGGTGAGCACCGCGAGGAGGTACGGGTGGCGCGGGAGGCGGTCGCGCTGTGCCGTGCTCTGGCGGACGACGACTCCGCCTATGGCCCCGTTCTCGGCCGATCCCTGATCAGAATGGCAGTCGCGCTGCACCGCGTGGGTGAGCATCGCGAGCAGGTGCGGGTGGCGCGGGAGGCGGTCGACCTGTGCCGTGAGCTGGCAGACGGCGACCCCGCCTACCGGCCCACCTTCGCTCAAGCCCTGACCCACCTCACGGCCGCCCTGAACCGGGTGGGTGAGCATCGCGAGCAGGTGCGGGTGGCGCGGGAGGCGGTCGGCCTGTGCCGTGACCTTGTGACCGACAACCCCGCTCACCGATTCGACCTCGCCGAGGCCCTGATCGAATTCAGGGCTGCCCTGGACCAGGCGGGTGAGCGCCGGGAGCAGGTGCTTGTGGCGCGGGAGGCGGTCGGCCTGTGCCGTGACCTTATGGCCCGCAACCCCGCTCGCCGCCCCGACCTCGCCCACGCCCTGGGCAGCCTGGCGGTCGCGTTGGACCGGGTGGGTGAGCATCGCGAGCAGGTGCGGGTGGCGCGGGAGGCGGTCGCGCTGTGCCGGGAGGTGACCGACGACAACGCCGCTCAACGCCTCGACCTCGCCCACGCCCTGGGCAGCCTGGCGGTCGCGTTGGACCGGGTGGGTGAGCATCGCGAGCAGGTGCGGGTGGCGCGGGAGGCGGTCGCATTGTACCGGGAGGTGACCGACGACAACCCCGCTCATCGACCAGCCCTGGCTCACGCCCTGGTCAACCTCGCATTCGCGCTGAACTCGGCCGGTGAGCGCCACGAGACGCCACAGGCGGCGCGGGAAGCGGCCGCGTTGTACCGGGAACTCGCCGCCCACGACCCCGAACTGTTCCGGCAGGCCTACATCGACAACCGCGCGACCTTACGGCGGCTGCTCCCTCAACTCGGCGACGAAGACGACATCACCTCCGGCCTGTGAACGACGCTCCTGCCGGCTCACAGGCCGCCGAGCTGGGAGGCCGCGCGGATGGCGAGCCACACCTCGGCGAAGTCGCCGGTCGCCGACAGGTCGCGCCCGGTCAGCGCGCCGAAGCGGCGCAGCCGATACGACAGCGTGTTGGGATGGACGTGCAGGGCCCGCGCGGCGTCGTCGACGCGGCGGTCGCGCTCCATCCACGTGCGGACCGACGCGATGAGATCCGATCCGTGCTCGGCGTCGTAGCGCAGGACGTCGCCGAGCACGTGCTCGACCAGGGCGGCCAGCACGCCGACGTCGTCGGGCAGCCACCGGCCCGTGGTGTCCTCGCCGTAGGCGACCAGCGGCCGGCCCGCCTCGGCGGCGCGGGAGGCCGCCCACAGCGCCTCGCGCTGGGCGACGCGCAGCGACGATCCGGGCGGCAGGGGGCGGCTGACGCCGGCCGCGATGCCGGGCACCGCCTCCAGTTCCGTGGTGGCGACGGCCGCCGCCGCCAGCACGTACAGGTCCCGGTGGCGGCGGAGCATGAGGTGCGGATGATCGCCGAGGGCCTGCACGACGGCGTCGTCGGCGGCGTCGCGCACCACGAACAGCACGACGTCGCGCTCGGGCGGCAGGCCCATCAGGGCGAGCCTGCGCCGGGCGGTCTCCGGGTCGAGCACGTCCTGCAGCAGCTCGGCCAGCGTCTCCGCGCCCTGGCGGCGCAGCGTCTCGCGCTCGCTGCGCACCATCGCCACCCGCAGAGCGGCGACGGTCGCGATGTGCTGGACCACGGCGAGCCCGGCAGGACGCGCGCCCTCCCGCTCGAAGGCGACCAGGAACCCGGCCGGCCCGCCGGGCGCGGGCACCGGGAGCGCGAACCCGCCGGGGATCGTCGGCGGGGCGTCCGCCGAGGCGGGCAGCCGTACGGACGGCGGGGGCGCCGGCACACCCGGCAGCAGCGGGCGGCCCTGCGGCGTGCTCAGGTAGATCTCGTAGCCCGACAGGCGTTCGAGCCGGCGAAACAGTCCGGCCGTGTCCAGCCCCTCGGACGCGAGCCAGCGCAGTGCGCCGAACACCTGGAGCTGCGCCCCCAGCCGCTGCCTGGCGTCCTCCTGCACGGCCGCCGCGACCTCCTGCGCGATCGCGATGAAGGGAACGGCCAGCGGCACCTCCAGCACGGGAAACCCGCGCTCCTCGGCGGCGTCGAGGAAGGCCCGGCGCAGCGGGGGGACGTGCAGCCCCGCGCTGAGCGCGAGCGCGGCCACTCCCGCGTCGTCGAGCCGCTCCAGGTACGCGCGCTGGGCGGCCGCGCTCTTCGGCACGCCGATGCCGGTCGTCATGATGACCTCGGCCCCGAGGAGCCAGGGCGTGGGGTCCTCCAGCTCGCTCACGTGGGCCCAGGAGACCGACCTGCCGGTGCCGCGCTCGCCCGCCAGCACCCTCAGCTGCAGCGCGGGGGAGCGCAGCAGGTCCTCCACGGTGTTGTGCCCGTCCACAACGGACAGCCTATTTCCCGTGATTGGCCCAATTGTCCTGATTTGGAGGCTTTAGGCAGACTCAAGCGGTCTCCCCTTGACCTGGAGGAATGTATGACGACGGCTGCCCCGCCCGCCTCGACCGGCGCCATCGAGGTCCGCTCGATCGACTACGTCCCGGAGGCCGAGCGGCACGGCAAGGTCTGGCACCAGGGCCCGTTCTGGTTCTGCGGCAACTTCCAGCCGTACACGGTCGCGATCGGCTTTATCGGCCCGGGGATGGGGCTGTCTCTCGGCTGGACCTCGCTGGCGAGCGCGCTCGGCATCCTGTTCGGCACCTTCTTCATGGCGTTCCACGCCTCGCAGGGGCCGTGGCTCGGACTCCCCCAGATGGTGCAGTCGCGGGCCCAGCTCGGCTACCGAGGCGTGATCGTCGCGCTCGCCGGCACGCTGTTCACGTACGTCGGCTTCAACGTCATCGACACCGTCATCGTGGACAACGGCCTCAACGCGGTGTTCGGCTGGAGCAAACCGGTGGTCGGGGTCGTCATCACCGTGGTGGCGGCGGTGCTGGCCATCTACGGCTACGACTGGCTGCACCGGGCGTTCCAGGTGCTGTTCTGGGTCTCGCTGCCGCTGTGGCTCGTGCTGACCGTCGCGATCATCGCGGGCGGCGGAGGCGGGGACGCGTCGCACGCCTCCGGGGGCTTCACCTGGGTGGCCTTCATGGTGCAGTTCGCGGTCGCCGCCTCCTACAACATCACCTACGCGCCGTACGTCTCGGACTACTCGCGCTACCTGCCCCGGCGCACGAAGACCTCGCACATCGTGTGGTCGGTCTTCTGCGGCGCTTCCGCCTCGCCGCTGTGGCTGATCCCGGTGGGCGCGTGGATGGCCACCCGCCTCGGCGCGACCGACACCCTCGTCGGCATCCACGACGCGGGAGAGAACGTCGTCACCGGCCTCGGCAGCGTGCTGACCGTCGTCTCCGTGCTCGTGCTCGTCGCGACCATGGGCCTGAACGCCTACAGCGGCATGCTCACCGTGGTCACGGCCGTCGACACCGTGCGGCCGGTGCGGCCGACCCGGACGATCCGGATCGTCACGGTCCTCGTGCTGGCCGTCGTGTGGGCGTTCGTCGGGATGGTGCTCATCGGCGACTTCACCACCGCGTTCACCAACGTGCAGCTCATCATGCTGTACGTGCTCGTGCCGTGGACGGCCGTCAATCTCGTCGACTACTTCTTCGTACGGCGCGGCCACTACGCGATCACGCACCTGTTCCGCAAGGACGGGATCTACGGCATGTGGGCCTGGCGGGGGCTGGTCTCGTACGTGCTGGGCCTGGCCGCGATGATCCCCTTCGTGGTGCTCAGCTTCTACACCGGCCCGGTCGCCGAGGCGATGGGCGGCGTCGACATCGCGTTCGCCGTCGGCCTCGTCGTGGGCGGGGGCGTCTACGTGCTGCTGTGCCGTTCGCTCGACGTCTCAGCCGAGGAGGACGCCGTGGCCGCCAGCGAACGCGAACTCGTCACGTCCTGATGTCCGGGAAAGGGATCACATGACCATCACCAACGCGGCCGTCCTGGTGCCGGGCCGCGGTCTGGAGACGCGGGCGCTGCGCCTGGCGGACCCGCGCGGCGACCAGGTCCTCGTCCGCATTCACGCCAGCGGCGTCTGCCACTCCGACCTGCACGTCCTGGACGGCGACTGGCCGGTCGAGGAGCCGATCGTGCTCGGCCACGAGGGCGCCGGGGTGGTCGAGGCCGTCGGCCCTGCCGTACGCGACGTCAAGCCCGGCGACCACGTCGTGCTGTCCTGGTTCGCCCCATGCCGCCGCTGCGAGGCGTGCGCCGCGGGCCGCGCCTGGCTGTGCTCGAACACCAAGGCCGTCGCCAACACCCTGCCGGACGGCTCGACGCCCCTGTCCGGTGAGGACGGCACGCCCGTGCTGCCGTTCCTCGGGCTCGGCACCTTCTCCGAGTACGCGGTGGTGCCCGAGGCCGCCGCGATCGTCGTCCCGGACGAGGTGCCCTTCCCCGTGGGCGCGCTGGTCGGTTGCGCGGTGACGACCGGCGTCGGCGCGGCCGTGCACACCGCCGCCGTACGGCCGGGGGAGTCGGCCGTCGTCATCGGATGCGGCGGGGTCGGGCAGGCGATCGTGCTCGGCCTCGGCCTGGCGGGCGCGCAGCCCATCGTCGCGGTCGACCTGTCGGACCGGCGGCTCAGCCTGGCCCGGGAACTCGGGGCCACCCACACCCTGCGCGGCGACGACCCGGCGCTCGCCGAGAAGGTGCTGGAGATCACCGAGGGCGCCCACCATGCCTTTGAAGCCATCGGCCGCCCGGCCACGATCGAGGCGCTGCCGGGGTTGCTCCGCGCGGGCGGCAACGCCGTCCTGGTCGGCATGACCGCGCTGGGCGCGAAGGTCTCCTTCGACCCCTTCGACCTGGCCGATCAGGGCAAGAGCATCCTGGGCTGCAACTACGGCTCCAGCGTGCCCACGGTCGACTTCCCCCGGCTGACCCGCCTCTACCTGTCCGGGCGCCTGCCGCTGGACCGGCTCGTCGGCGCCGAGGGCGGGCTCGGCGACCTGCCGGCCGCCTTCGCCGACCTGCGGGCCGGCGCCGGCTTGCGTACGGTGGTGCGGCCGTGACGCGGGTCGCCGTCGCGCAGCTCGCGCTACAGGTGGGCGAGCCGGAGGCGAACCGCGCCGCCGCCGAAGCGGCGATCGCGGAGGCCGCCGAGGCCGGGGCCCGGCTGGTGGTGCTACCCGAGCTCGCCAACAGCGGCTACGTCTTCACCGGTGCCGACGAGGCGCGGACGCTGGCCGAGCCGGCCGACGGCCCGACCGTCACCGCCTGGGCCCGTCTGGCCCGCGCGCACGACCTGGTGATCGTGGGTGGATTCTGCGAGCTGGCCGGCGGCGTCGTGCGCAACAGTCAGGTCATGGTCGACGCCTCCGGGACCAGGGCCGTCTACCGCAAGGCGCACCTGTGGCACGACGAGCAGGACGTGTTCACGCCCGGCGACGGGCCGGCCCCCGTCGTGGACACCGCGATCGGCCGCATCGGAATGATGGTGTGCTACGACCTGGAGTTTCCCGAGTGGGTGCGGTCCGTGGGCCTCGCCGGGGCCGACATCCTCGCCGTCTCCACCAACTGGCCCGCCTCGCCCGTTCCGGCCGGTGAGCGACCGGTGCTGGTCGCGTATGCCCAGATCGCGGCCGCGGCCAACCGCATGTTCGTCGCCGTGGCCGACCGGTGCGCGGCAGAGCGCGGCGTGGGCTGGGTCTGCGGCACGTCGTTGATCGGCTCGGATGGGTATCCCCTGGCCGGGCCCGTGCTCAGGGACGGGCCGGCCGTGCTGGTCGCCGACTGCGACCTGGCCCACGCCAGGGACAAGGCGACCGGCCCGCGTAACGACGTCCACCGCGACCGGCGGACCGATCTGTACTGGAAGGAAGAGCACACGTCATGACCGAACCCCGGGGACCCGTCGACTCGTCCCGCGTCCCGCGTTTCGCCGGACCGGCGACCTTCGCGCGCCTGCCGCGGCTCGACGAGGTCGACCACGCGGGCGTCGCCGTGGTGGGTGTGCCGTTCGACAGCGGGGTCTCCTACCGCCCCGGCACCCGGTTCGGCCCCGCGGCGGTTCGCGAGGCCAGCCGCCTGCTGCGGCCGTACAACCCGGGCCTGGACGTCTCGCCGTTCGCGGCGGTGCAGGTGGCGGACGCGGGGGACATCGCCTGCAACCCCTTCGACATCCGCGAGGCCGTGGAGACCGTGGAGGAGGCTGCCTCCGCGCTGATGGAGAGCGGCACCCGGCTGGTCACGGTGGGCGGCGACCACACCATCGCCCTGCCGCTGCTGCGGGCCAACGCCCGTAGGCATGGACCGGTCGCGCTGCTGCACTTCGACGCCCACCTCGACACATGGGACACCTACTTCGGCGCCGAGTACACCCACGGCACGCCGTTCCGCCGGGCGGTTGAGGAGGGCATCCTCGACACCGAGGCGCTGTGCCACGTCGGCACGCGCGGCCCGCTGTACGGCAAGAAGGACCTGGAGGACGACCGCCGGATGGGCTTCGGCATCGTGACCAGCGCCGACGTGATGCGCCGTGGCGTGGACGAGATCGTCGGCGCGTTGCGGGAGCGGATCGGCGACCGGCCGTTGTACGTCAGCGTCGACATCGACGTGCTCGACCCCGCGCACGCTCCGGGCACCGGGACCCCCGAGGCCGGCGGGCTCACCAGCCGGGAACTGCTGGAGATCCTGCGTGGTCTCGCGGGCTGCGAGCTGGTCGGGGCGGACGTGGTCGAGGTCTCCCCGGCCTACGACCACGCCGAGATCACTTCGGTCGCCGCCTCCCACGTGGCCTACGATCTGATCAGCCTGTTCGCGCTCGGAAAGCCCTGACGCCGGGGAGAAGCCGTGATCGTCGACCTGTCGGTGCCCGTCGTGAGCGGCATGCCCGTCTACCCCGGAGACCCGGAGGTGGAGCTCGCTCCCGCCCTCACGGTGGCGGCCGAGGGGGTGAACGTCCTCGGCCTGCACCTCGGGTCGCAGTCCGGCACGCACGTGGACGCGCCCTATCACATCGACGACACGCTGCCCGCGCTCGACGCTCTCCCGCTGGAGCGGTTCCTCGGCCCGGCGGCGGTCCTCGACGCCCGGGGCCTGCCCCCGCGCGCGCCGATCACCCCCGCGATGCTCGACCCGGTGGCCGGGAGGCTGGGCCCGGGGACCGTCCTGCTGGTCGCGACGGGCTGGGACGAGCACTGGGACACGCCCGGCTACCTGGACCACCCCTTCATGGAGGCGGAGACCGCCCGCCGGATCGTCGCCTCGGGCGTGCGGACCGTCGGCGTCGACGCGCTCAGCGTCGATCCCACCCCGGCCCCCGCCGACCTGCCGGCGCACCGGGTGTTGTGCGGGGCGCACGCCGTCATCGCGGAGAACCTGCGCAACCTCGGCCCGCTCCTGGATGCCCAGGCCGCGGGCCGTCCGATCGAGGTCTCCCTGCTGCCGCTGCGCCTCCACGCCGCCGACGGGTCTCCCGTACGCGCCGTCGCCCGGATCGGCTGACCTCCGCGAACGCCTCGAGTTGACGGACGGCGGCATCGAACTGCTATGGTGTCGGGCGCTCGTGATCCCAGGCTAGGAGACCAGACGTGGCAGGCGAAGACGACATCTCCGGGTGATACCGGAGGTTGATCGGCCCCGGCAGGCGCGTATGACCGCCGCCGATGTGGCCCTCGTCGTCGTCCCCCGATCCCTGTCCCTTCGCCGGGCGGCTCCGGCACGCCCGGATCACGTACGAGGTCTCTCGCATGTCCGATGCGTTCATCATCTGTTCCGGCCTGTCCTTCTCCTGGCCTGACGACACACCCGTTTTCAGCGACCTGTCCTTCACCGTGGGCGGCGGCCGTACGGGCCTTGTCGCTCCGAACGGCGCCGGCAAGAGCACGCTGCTCAAGCTGATCGCCGGCGAGTACCGGCCCCGCGGCGGGAGCGTGTCCGTCAGCGGCGTGCTCGGTTACCTGCCGCAGAGCCTGCCCCTCACCGGCGACCTGACCGTGGCCGAGGTTCTCGGGATCGCCCCGGTGATCGCCGCGCTCGACGCCATCGAGTCGGGCGACGCCGCCGAGGAGCACTTCGCCACGATCGGCAACGACTGGGACATCGAGGAACGCACCCGTGCCCAGCTCGACCGGCTCGGGCTCGGCGACCTCGCGTTCGGCCGCACACTGGGCACGTTGAGCGGCGGCCAGGTCGTCTCGCTCGGCCTGGCCGCCCAGCTCCTCAAGCGGCCCGACGTCCTGCTGCTGGACGAGCCGACGAACAACCTCGACCTCGGCGCGCGCCGCAGGCTCTACGACGTGCTCGGCGACTGGAACGGCTGTCTGCTGGTGGTCAGCCACGATCGGGCCCTGCTCGACCGCATGGACCGGATCGCCGAGCTCGACCGGGGGGAGATCCGCTTCTACGGCGGCGGTTTCACCGCGTACGAGGCGGCCGTACGCGCGGAGCAGGAGGCCGCAGAACGGACCGTGCGCAGCGCCGAGCAGGAGCTCAAGCGCGAGAAGCGGGAGATGCAGCAGGCGCGCGAGCGGGCCGAGCGCCGCGCCGGTAACGCCGCCCGCAATCTCAAGAACGCCGGGCTGGCGCGGATCTTCGCCGGGAACATGAAGCGGGGCGCGCAGGAGTCGGCCGGGCGGGCGGGCCAGATGCACGCCGCCCGCGTCAGCGACGCCAAGGCGAAGCTCGACGAGGCCGGGCGGGCGCTGCGCGACGACCAGAAGATCGCGCTGGAGCTGCCGGGGACCAACGTGCCCGCCGGGCGTACGGTCTTCCTCGGCGAGGGCCTGCAGGCCCGTGGCCTGTTCGCCGAGCCGGGCATCGACCTGGTGATCCGCGGCCCCGAGCGCATCGCGCTGACCGGCTCCAACGGCGCGGGCAAGTCCACCCTGCTGCGCCTGATCGGCGGCGAGCTTGAGCCCGACGCCGGCACGACCAGGCGAGCCGACGGCAGGGTCGCCTACCTGTCGCAGCGGCTCGACCTGCTCGACGTGGATCGCACCGTGGCCGAGAACCTGGCCGCGTCCGCCCCCGGCATGCCGGAGGCGGAGCGGATGAACCTGCTCGCCCGCTTCCTGTTCCGCGGCGCGCGTGCGCACCTGCCGGTGGGCGTGCTGTCGGGCGGCGAACGGCTGCGCGCCACGCTGGCCTGCGTGTTGTGCGCCGAACCGGCGCCCCAGCTCCTGCTGCTCGACGAGCCCACCAACAACCTCGACCTGGTCAGCGTGGGGCAGCTGGAGAGCGCGCTCGGCGCGTACGAGGGGGCGTTCGTGGTGGTCAGCCACGACGAGCGGTTCCTCGCGGAGGTCGGGGTGGACCGGTGGCTGGAGCTGTCCGGGGGCCGCCTGCTGGAGACCGGGGGACCCGCCGGTGAGTGACGCGCTGCTCGCCCGCGACCTCGTTCGCACGCTGGGCGGCCGGCGGGTGCTCGACGGCGTCACCCTCACCGCCGCCCCCGGCCGCCGGATCGGGCTGATCGGCGAGAACGGCGCGGGCAAGTCCACCCTGCTGGCCGGACGGCCGGGGGCGGAGGGCGAGGTGCGGCGCAGGCGCGGCCTCACCGTCGCCCTGCTGGCCCAGGACACCGGGTTCGAACGGCCGGACCGCACGGTGCGGGAGACCTACAGCCGGCCCTCGGCGCGGAGCGCGCCGCGTCCGTGCCGCTGCGCTCCCTCGGGCTGATCGGCCCGCGGGACCTGGACCTGCGGGTGGGAGAGCTGTCCGCCGGGCAGCGCCGGAGGCTCGCGCTGGCGCTGCTGGTGGCGGACCCGCCCGAACTGCTCCTGCTGGACGAGCCCACCAACCACCTTTCGGCCCCGCCTTCCGAGCGAGCTGGAGGAGGCCATGGGCGCCGAAGGGCCCGGCGCGATCGCGCTCGCCGGCCATGACCGGTGGTTGCGCACCCGCTGGCAGGGCCGCCGCATCCGGCTTTCTCCGCCGGCGGACGCGCCTCGACAGGCAGCGGCCGCGCGAGGCCGGGCCGGAGCGGCGGGCGCCTCAGGAGGTCAGTGCGTGCCCCAGGAGTAGGTCTGCTTGTGCAGCTTGAGGTAGACGAACGTCTCGGTCGCCCGCACGCTGGAGATCGCCCGGATCTTCCCCAGGATCTCCAGCAGGTGGGTGTCGCCCTCGCAGACCACCTCGACCATGATGTCGACCGAGCCGGCCGTGAGCACCACGTAGTCGATCTCGGGGATCTGCGACAGTTCGTCGGCGACCTGCTCCAGGTCGCCCTCGCACTTGATGCCGATCATGGCCTGCCGGGGGAAGCCCAGGGTGAGCGGGTCGGTGACGGCGACGATCTGCATGACGCCGAGGTCGAGCAGGCGCTGCACGCGCTGGCGCACCGCGGCCTCCGACAGTCCCACCGCCTTGCCGATGGCGGCGTACGGCTTTCGCCCGTCCATCTGAAGCTGCTCGATGATCTGCTTGGAGATCTCGTCGAGCACCACCGGCCCACCCTTCGCGGCAGCCGCGCGAGCCTTAGGCGGAGTCGTCATCCTCGGGGGGTGTCCTCTCTTGGCGGGCTTCGATCGCCCTGGCGACCTGGTGTTACAGCAGCGTTTTTGACATGTTGCGATCGTGGTCTGACATGGTGTCAGCTCCGTCGCTCTCGTCAAGCGATTTCGTAGCAATTTGGTATCTTAGCGACGAAATCCCTTGTCGTAGGCTCTTTCCTCTGCCAGAGTCGCGACAACTCAGCCACCACCAGGAGGTCAACGGTGACCACCCGTCTCCAGAACTTCGTGAACGGGAAGTTCGTCGACGCCGCGAGCGGCCGTTTCTCCGACGTCGTAGACCCTACGACGGGGGAGGTCTACGCCCAGGCACCGGTGTCGGGTCAGGAGGACGTCGACGCCGCGTACGCCGCCGCGACGGCCGCCTTCGAGACGTGGGGCCAGACGACGCCGGGCGAGCGTGCGGCGCTGCTGCTGAAGGTCGCCGACGCGATCGAGGCCCGCGCCGACGAGATCAACGAGGCCGAGTGCCGCAACACCGGCAAGCCCCGCGCCCGCATGGCCGAGGACGAGACCCCGGTCGCCGCCGACCACTTCCGGTTCTTCGCCGGTGCGGCCCGCACTCTGGAGGGCCCCACCGCCGGGGAGTTCCTCGCCGACCACACCTCGATGATCCGGCACGAGCCGATCGGCGTCATCGGCCAGGTCACGCCGTGGAACTACCCGATGATGATGGCGGTGTGGAAGATCGCCCCCGCTCTCGCGGCCGGCAACACGATCGTGCTCAAGCCGTCCGACACCACTCCGGTCTCCACGCTGAAGCTGGCCGAGATCCTCGGCGACGTCCTGCCGGCCGGTGTCTTCAACGTCGTGACCGGTGACCGGGAGACCGGCTCGCTGGTCGTCGGCCACCCGTCCGCGAGCATGGTCGCGATCACCGGCTCGGTCGGCGCGGGCATGTCGGTCGCCAGGACCGCCGCCGACGACCTCAAGCGCGTCCACCTGGAGCTGGGCGGCAAGGCCCCGGTCGTGGTGTTCGAGGACGTCAAGGACATCAAGGCCGTCGCCGAGGCGATCGCCGGGGCGGGCCTGTACAACGCCGGCCAGGACTGCACCGCCGCCTGCCGGGTGCTCGTGCAGGAGAGCATCCACGACGAGTTCGCCGCGGCGCTGGCCGAGGCCGCCGCCGCCACCAAGCTCGGCGGCCACGACGTGGAGGACGCCTACTTCGGGCCGGTGAACAACGCCAGCCAGCTCGCCCGGGTCGAGGGCTTCTTCCAGCGGCTCCCCGAGCACGCGAAGGTCCTCACCGGCGGCGCCCGCGTCGGCGACAAGGGCTTCTTCTTCGCCCCGACCGTCGTGGACGGGCTGAAGCAGGACGACGAGATGGTCCAGGACGAGGTCTTCGGTCCCGTCATGACCATCCAGACGTTCACCGACGAGGCCGACGCGCTGGCCAAGGCCAACGGCGTCCGCTACGGCCTGTCCGGCTCGGTGTGGACCTCCGACCACGGCCGCGCGATGCGGATGTCCAAGCGGCTCGACTTCGGCATCGTCTGGGTCAACACCCACATCCCGTTCGTGTCCGAGATGCCGCACGGCGGCTTCAAGCACTCGGGCTACGGCAAGGACCTGTCCGTCTTCGGCCTGCACGACTACACCCGCGTCAAGCACGTCATGCACTACATCGGCGAATAGGTACGTCCCGGCTCCGGCCGGACACCTATCGAAAAAGAGGGATAAGCCTGGAATGACAGAGATCCAGGCGGGCCCGGGGGCAGCCGTCGCGGCTGCCCCCGTATCAGGAGACGTGCCCGCCATCGAACTCGACAACGTGGTCAAGGAGTACGTCTCGCACGGTGAGGTCGTACGGGCGGTCAAGGGCGTGAGCCTCGCCATCGCGGAGGGGGAGTTCTTCTCCCTCCTCGGCCCCTCAGGCTGCGGCAAGACCACCAGCATGCGAATGATCGCCGGGTTCGAGGACCCCACACAGGGGGTCGTCAGGCTCCACGGGGAGGACGTCACGAACGTCCCGCCGAACAAGCGTGACATCAACATGGTGTTCCAGTCCTACGCGCTGTTCCCGCACATGAACGTCTGGGACAACGTCGCGTTCGGACTCAAGCGCAAGAAGGTCCCCGACGCGGAGATCAAGCGCCGCGTCGGCGAGATCCTGGAGGTCGTGGACCTGGTCGGCCGCGAGAAGCGCCGGCCGAAGGAGATGTCGGGAGGCCAGCAGCAGCGCGTCGCGCTCGCCCGCGCCCTGGTCAACCGGCCCCGCGCGCTCCTGCTCGACGAGCCGCTCGGCGCGCTCGACCTCAAGCTCCGCCAGGCCATGCAGATCGAGCTCAAGCGCATCCAGCGCGAGGTCGGCATCACGTTCGTCTACGTGACGCACGACCAGAGCGAGGCGCTGACGATGAGCGACCGCATCGCGGTCATGAACGACGGCCTCGTGGAGCAGCTCGCGGATCCCCGCGAGATCTACGAGCGGCCCGCCAGCAAGTTCGTGGCCGGGTTCATCGGCACCTCCAACCTGCTGAGCGGCACCGTCCAGCAGGTCACCGGCGACACGGCCGTGCTCGCGCTCGGCGCGAGCGATCGGATCCTCATCCCCGCCGACGGCGCGCTCGCGGCCGGCGCCACCGTCGACCTCACGGTCCGGCCCGAGAAGATCAAGATCGCGAAGGACCAGCCGGAAGGCGACCTCAGCGTGGTGCGGGGGACGGTCGCGGAAGTCGTCTACCTCGGCACCTACAACAGCTACGTCGTGGTGCTCGGCGACGGCGCCGAGATCACGGTGTTCGAGCAGAACGCCCACGACAGCACGATCACCGCCGAGCGAGGCGACACGGTCTGGCTCTCCTGGCAGCCCTGGCACTCCTACGCCCTGCGGTAAATCCGCCCGTCACCCCCCGTCGATCCCCCCGTCGAATCCGCCGTCGAACCCCGCGACGAATCCCCGAACCCCGGTACAGCGAACCCGGTACAGCGAACCCGGAGCACGAACCCCAATGAACCACCCATACAGGCAGGACCCCGCCCTCCTCCGCGGCATGACCCAGCGCCGGCTCGGCAGGCGCGACGCCTTCCGGCTCGCGGGCCTGTCGGCCGCCGGGCTCGCCCTCGCCGCCTGCGGCGTGCAGGGCAAGGGCACGGCCAGGCCGTCCTCCTCCGCCCAGGCCCAGTCCGAGGTGGAGAAGTTCTGGTCGGGCAAGGCGAAGAACGGCCACGTCGACTTCGCCAACTGGCCGCTCTACATGGACCCCAAGCAGCCCGAGCTCAAGCAGTTCACGCAACAGACCGGCATCACGGTGAACTACAAAGAGGTCATCCTCGAGATGCCGAGCTGGTTCGCCAAGATCCAGCCGCTGCTCGCCGCCGGCCAGTCGATCGGCTACGACCTCATGGTCGTCACCAACGGCCTGCACTTCGACCAGCTCGTCCAGCTCGGCTACCTGGCGCCGCTCGACCACTCCAAGCTGCCGAACTTCGCGGCCAACGCGGGCGCGCAGTACAAGAACGAGTCGTTCGACCCGGGCAACGTCTACAGCATCCCGTGGGCGTCCGGCATGACCGGCATCGCGTACAACCCCAAGTACGTCGACACCCCGCCGACCAGCATCGCGGACCTGTGGAACCCCAAGTACAAGGGCAAGGTCGGCATGATGTCCGACTCCCAGGAGATCGCCAACTTCGGCATGTTCGCGCTCGGCATCGACCCGGACAAGTCGACCGAGGCGGACTGGGAGAAGGCCGCGGCCAAGCTCAAGGAGCAGCGCGACTCCGACATCGTGCGCAAGTACTACGACCAGGGATACACCGACCCGCTGGCCAAGGGCGACATCTGGCTCACCATGGCCTGGTCGGGCGACGTCTTCCAGAAGAACGTCTCCGACGGCACGGACCTCAAGTTCGTGATCCCGCAGGAGGGCGGGACGATCTGGACCGACAACATGATGATCCCCAAGACCGCGACGAATCCGGTCGACGCCATCATGCTGATGGACTTCTTCTACGGCGTGGACGTGGCGGCCAAGCTCACGGAGTACATCAACTACGTGACGCCGGTCCCGGGCGCCAAGGACGTCATCGCCGCCGACGCCGCCAAGGCGTCGGGCGACGACAAGAAGCTCCTGGAGGAGGTGTCCGGCAGCCCGCTGGTGTTCCCGAGCGCGGAGGACACCGCCAAGCTGCGCAGCTACGTCAAGTTCAAGACGCCGCAGGAGCAGAAGAAGTTCGAGTCCGTCTTCCAGGCGATCACCACCTCATGAGCAGGCTCAAGGCGTCGCTGACGCCGTATCTGCTGCTCTTCCCGGGCACGCTCTGGCTGGCGATCTTCTTCGTCATCCCGACGGTCGTCATGCTGTCGCTGTCGCTGCAGTCGGGCGACGTCGTGAACGGCTTCGCGTTCACGTTCAACTGGCACAGCTACGTCGACGGGATCAGCACCTACCACGACCAGATCATCCGTTCTCTGGTGTACGGCCTGGCCTCGACGCTGATCCAGATCGTGATCGGGTTCCCCGTGGCGTACTGGATCGCCTTCAAGGGCGGCAGCCGCAAATCGGTCTACCTGTTCCTGCTGCTGCTGCCCTTCCTGGTGTCGTTCGTGCTGCGCACCATCTCCTGGCAGTTCTTCCTGTCCGACAACGGCATGCTGCTCGGGCCGCTGAAGTCGATGGGCCTGGTGCCGCAGGACTTCCACATCCTGGCCACGAGCGCGGCGGTGATCGGCGGCCTGGCCTACAACTTCCTGCCGTTCATGATCCTGCCGATGTACGTGGCGCTGGAGCGGATCGACCCGCGCGTCCTGGAGGCCGCGCAGGACCTCTACGCCAGCAAGGCGCAGACCTTCCTGCGGGTCGTGCTGCCGCTGTCGCTGCCGGGCGTGTTCGCCGGCGTGCTGATGACGTTCGTGCCGGCCACGTCGGACTACGTCAACGCGTCCGTGCTCGGCGGCACCAGCAACACGATGATCGGCAACGTCATCCAGAACCAGTTCCTGGTCAACCAGGACTACCCGACCGCCTCGGCGCTGTCGTTCACGCTGATGGCCCTGCTGCTCGTGGGCATCTTCGCGTACGCCAAGGCGCTCGGCACCGAGGACGTGCTGGAGGTGGCGGCCCGATGAGGGGTGGCCTGCTGCGGGGCCGCGGCCTGCAGATCTACACCTGGCTGGTGATCGCCTGGCTCGTGCTGCCGATCGCCGTGATGATCCTGTTCGGCTTCAACGACACCCACGGCCGCTACAACACGGCCTGGCAGGGCTTCACGCTCAAGTGGTACGGCAAGCTGTTCGAGATCGGCGATCTCACCCAGGCGCTGGTGAACTCGCTGCTCATTGCCGTGCTGACGATGCTGGTCGCCGGGGTGCTCGGGTCGCTGATCGGGCTGGCGCTCGGCCGCTACCGCTTCCGCGGCTCCGGGGCGATGAACCTCGTGATGTTCGCGGCGATCTCCTGCGCCGAGATCGTCATGGGCGCGTCGCTGCTGTCGCTGTTCGTCACGCTCGCCGTGCCGCTCGGCTTCTGGACGATCCTGATCTCGCACGTCATGTTCTCGATCTCGTTCGTGGCCGTGACCGTGCGGGCCCGGGTGATGACGCTCGACGCCTCCCTCGAGGAGGCGGCCCGCGACCTCGGCGCGGGACCGTGGACGACGTTCCGGCTGGTCACCCTCCCGATGATCTTCCCCGGTGTGCTGGCGGGGTCGATGCTGGCCTTCGCGCTGTCGATCGACGACTTCGTCATCACCAACTTCAACTCCGGCGGCACCATGACGTTCCCGCTGTGGATCTGGGGCGCCACCCGCGTGGGCCTCCCGCCGCAGGTGAACGTCATGGGGACGCTGATCTTCGCGGCCGGTGTGCTGATCGCCGTGGTCAACGCCCTCGTGGCACGCCGCCGCGCCAACGCCTAGCCCTGCCGCAGAAGGACGGCCCTTTCCCGACGCTCCCTGAGGAAGTGAGACCGTGGTTCCGTCGAAGGCGCTCGCCGACGCGGAGCGCAAGCCGTACTGGCTGGACCGGCCGATCGCGCCCGAGCCGCTGCCCCCGCTGACGGGAGACGTCACGGCGGACCTGGCGGTGGTCGGCGGCGGCTTCACCGGCCTGTGGACCGCGCTGATGGCCAAGGAGCGCGACCCCTCGCTCGACGTGGTCCTCCTGGAGGGCCGCGCGGTCGGGTGGGCCGCCTCCGGCCGCAACGGCGGGTTCTGCGCGGCGAGCCTGACCCACGGGCTCGGCAACGGGCAGGACCGCTGGCCCGAGGAGATCGCGACGCTGGAACGGCTCGGCCGGGAGAACCTCGACGAGATCGAGGCGACCCTCGCCCGGTATGGCGTCGACTGCTCCTTCGAGCGGACCGGCGAGCTGCGGGTGGCCACCGAGGAGTGGCAGCTCGCCGGGCTCGACGAGGACGTGAGCGGGGCGGCCTCGCTCGGCCTGCGGCTGGAGCGGCTCGACCGCGAGCAGGTGCGGGCCGAGGTGGACTCCCCGACGTACCTCGGCGGCGTGTGGGACCGCGAAGGCGTCGCCATGGTCGACCCGGCGCGGCTGGCGTGGGGGCTGCGCGACGTCTGCGTGCGGCTCGGCGTGCGCGTCTTCGAGCACACGCCGGTGCGCTCGCTGCACGACGACGGCGTCGCGCTCGAACTGGAGTCGCCGAAGGGGCGGGTCAGGGCCGGGCGGGTGGCGCTCGGCACCGGCGCCTTCCCTCCGCTGCTGCGCAGGCTCAGGCACTTCCTCGTGCCGGTGTACGACTACGTGCTGATGACCGAGCCGGTGCCGGACGACCTGCTGGCGGAGGTCGGCTGGCGGGGCCGCCAGGGCATCGGCGACTCGGCCAACCAGTTCCACTACTACCGGCTGACCGACGACAACCGGATCCTGTGGGGCGGCTACGACGCCGTCTATCACAACGGCGGCCTGGTCAAGCCGGAATACGACCAGCGCGACGCCACCTTCGAGAAGCTCGCCACGCACTTCTTCGAGACGTTCCCGCAGCTCCACGGCCTGCGCTTCACGCACAGGTGGGGCGGGGTCATCGACACCTGCAGCCGGTTCAGCGCCTTCTTCGGCACCGCGTACGGCTCACGCCTCGCCTACGCCGCCGGATACACCGGCCTCGGCGTGGGCGCCACGCGCTTCGGGGCCAACGTGATGCTCGACCTGCTGCAGGGCCGGGTGACCGAGCGTACGGACCTGCGCATGGTGCGGCAGAAGCCGATGCCCTTCCCGCCGGAGCCGATGCGGTCGGGCGTCATCCAGCTCACCCGCTGGGCCATCGCCAGGGCCGACGAGCACGAGGGCCGCCGCAACGCCTGGCTGCGCACCCTCGACGCCTTCGGCGTCGGCTTCGACTCCTGACCCGGTCCTCCGAGCCCCGCGCCGCGACCCCCGGCGGACGCACTCGCCACCGCCACCGCCCGCCGGGTCAGGGGGCGGCAAGCGCTTCTGTGGGGGACAGCCGGGCCGCGCGGATCGCGGGGTAGAGCCCGGCGACGCCGCCGATGAGCACGGTGGCGGCGAGGGCGCCTGCCGTCGCCCAGGCCGGCACGACCGCCGGCCAGCTCTGGTAGGCGGCGTACCCGGAGGTGACGGCGATGCCCAGCAGCACCCCGCCCACGCCGCCGAGCGCGGACAGCAGGAGCGACTCGGCGAGGAACTGCACCCGGATCTGTCCTCGGGTGGCGCCGAGCGAACGGCGCAGCCCGATCTCGGCCCGGCGCTCCAGCACTGAGATGACCATCGTGTTGGCCACCCCGACGCCGCCGACCAGCAGCGCCACCGCGCCCAGGCCGAGCAGCAACCCGTTCAGGGTCGCATCGGCCGCCTGGCGCGCGGCCAGGGCGTCCGAAGGCCGGGACACGCTGACGTCGCCGGGGGCCCGCGGGTTGGCGGTGGCGGCCAACACGGCGCGTACGGCCTCGACCTGGCTGTCCCGCGAGCGGGCGTACACGGTCGTCGGCCGCCCGTCGAAGCGGAACGCGTCGGTGGCGATCTCCCAGCCGATCAGGACGGCCGTGTCGAGTTCGGGCGCGAGCGCGACCGGGTCGAGCACGCCGATGACGGTGAACCGTTCGCCGCCGACCAGGATCACCACCTGGGGGCTGGCCCGGCCGACGCCGAGCCGCTCCGCCGCGGCGGAGCCGAGCACAGCCGCCGGGTACCGGCCCGTGATCCCGTTGAGCCAGGCGCCGCCGCGCAGGGTCGCGCCGACGGTCGGCGGCAGGCTCGTCCGGGCGGCCAGCACGGTCAGCCCGTTGGTCTCCACCTTGGGGATCCGGTCCGAGCGGTACACCGTGGCGCCGCCGACCCTCCCGGTCGCCGAGACGGCGGTGACCGGGCCGATCCGCCCGATCATCGCCTCGGCCTCGGCGGGCAGCTTCGCGTTCTCGCCCTCGATGGTCTGTCCGGGGGAGACGGTGAGCAGGTTCGTGCCGAGCGCGGCGAGCTGACGGGCGAGCTGTTCCCGGGAGGAGGACGAGATGCCGACCACGGCGACCATCGCGGCGATGCCGATCGCGATGCCGAGTGCGGACAGCAGTGCCCTGGCGGGGCGGGTGCGCAGGCCGGCCGCGCCGACCCGGACCACATCACGTGGGGCCATACGCGCGGGTTGGAGCCGCGGGCGGCCCTGGTACGCGGTCACCGCCGAGCCGCCGGTGGGATCGCGCTGTCGCCGACCACCTGGCCGTCGAGCATGAGCACCTGCCGGTCGAGGCCCGCGGCGAGCTCCCGGTCGTGGGTGATGACCACCACCGTGGTGCCGGCGGCGTGCAGTTCCCGCAGCACGGCGACGACGCCCTCGCCCGAGGCGGAGTCGAGGTTGCCGGTCGGCTCGTCGGCGAGCAGCAGCGCGGGTTCGCCGACCACCGCACGGGCGATCGCGACCCGCTGCCTCTCCCCGCCGGACAGCTCGTGCGGCTCGTGGCCGAGCCGGTGTCCGAGCCCGACCCGCTCCAGCGCGGCCTCCGCGCGGCGCCTGCGCTCCCTCATCGGCACGCCGGCGTAGAGCAGGCCGTCGGCCACGTTGTCCAGCGCCGGCACGCCCGCGGCGAGGTGGAACTGCTGGAACACGAAGCCGATCCGGCTCGCGCGCAGGGCCGACAACTGGCGGTCGGACAGGCGCGACACGTCGTGGCCGTCGACCACCACGTGGCCGGAGGTGGGCCGGTCCAGCGTGCCCAGCATGTGCAGCATGGTGGACTTGCCCGAGCCGGACGGGCCGGCCACCGCCACCAGTTCGCCGGCGCCGATGGTCAGGGTGACGCCGGCGAGCGCGTGGACGTCGCCGGGGTACACCTTCGTCACGTCGGTCAGCTCGATCATCGCGGCATCCCCACCGTCATGCCGTCCGTCAGCCCGTCGCCGGTCACCTCGACCCGGCCGTTCGCGAACAGGCCGGTCTCCACCTTCACGTAGTGCGTGGTGGAGCCTTGGACGACCTCGACGCCGTAGCCGCCCTCGGCCAGCGCCACCAGCGCCGCCACGGGCACGGTGAGCACGTTCTCGCGCTCGGCCGCGGTGAAGACCACGTTGACCACGGCCGCCTCGATCCCCCTGGCCGCCCTGGGGTTGTTCAGCGACACGATCGCCTCGAGCATGGTCTCGGCCTGGTCGTCCGGCGTGGTCTGCTGCTCGATCACCGTGTAGACCCGTTTCACCCGGCCGGCCACCTTCGTGCCGTCGGGCATCTCGATCCGCACCCTGACGCCCCTGCGGGCCAGCCGCTGCTTGGCCACCTCGAGCCGGACCGTCACCTGCCGGCCCGTCCCGGTGTACCGCACCACCTCCTGGCCGCCGCCGGTGGACTGGTTCACCCCGGCCGTGACGGCGTCGACCCGGATCGGGCCCGGGGCGAACAGCACCCGCCCCTGCTCGACCTGGCCGGTCTGCGGCAGGCCGAGGTCCTTCTGCCATCGCCTCACCGCGGTCGCGGTGGCCGCCGTGTACGTGCGGTCCACCGTGAAGCCGCCGTAGCCGAGGGCCTTCAGGTTGGTCTCGAGCTGCCGCACGTCCGTGCCGGTGGCGTACGGGCCGAGCGTCCGGTAGGCGGCGACGGCACCGTACATCAGCACCACCGGCCGGTTGTCCACCCGGTAGATCGGCCGGCCCCGGCGGATGACGTCGCCGGGCAGCGGCACCTTTGTGATGACACCGGCGATCCGGCCGGCCAGCGTGATCGTGGCGCCGTAGCCCAGATCGCCGGGTATCTCCTCCGTGTCCAGCATCGTCTGCCGCGTCACCTGCGCGGTGGCCGGCGGCAGGTCCGTCGCGGCCGGCGTGCCGGTGCTCCCGCCGCCGAACCCGACCGCGGCCACGGCCGCCGCCCCGGCGGCGAGCACGATCACGCCGGCCAGCGCGAGGGCTCGGCCGCGCCGCCGGCGTACGGTGCGCCGGCTCGCCGCCACCGTGTCGTTGAGGGGCTCCGTGGGGCCGGCCACCTTCATGTCGCCCGTGGCCCCGGTCGCCTTCTCCGTGTCGTTCACGGGCTCCGTCGCCTCCGCCGTTCCGCTCACGACGGGCTCGGGCGCATCGACCGGAACGCCGCGTCGGTCTGCGCGTCACAGGCCTGCCTCGCCTGGGGATACCGCGGATCCGCCCCGACTTCCGAGCTGACCCGGGTGGGGCCGTCGGGGTCCGGGTCGGGGAACTTCTCCACCCCGTGCTCCCGCATGCACCGCGCGAACCGGCGCGCCAGCTCCTTCTTGAGGTCCATCCCGGGGCCGCGCTCCTGGGGAGGGCGGTACTGCTTGCACGCCTCCTCCGCCTTGATCTCCGTGTCCTCGCTCACGGCGCCCTTTTCGTACCTGCCCTGTCTGACGGTGTCGCCCTCGACCTCCGGGTCGGCCATCGGCACGCCGTGCTCCCGCATGCACTGCGAAAGTCTGGTCAGCAGATCGAGCCGGCTGAGGCTCGGTGTCACACTCGCCGCGGCGGAGCCGTCCACCGAGGCCACGCCTCTGCCGTCGTTCGACTCTCCGCAGGCGGCCGCCGTGCCCAGTAAGAGCGGTAGCAGGCAGACGGCCAGGAGTCTGGTTCTCATCAACGATCTCCTCTGGTCCGGTGGGTCCAGTGGAGCGGCCGGCCCGCAACGGCACTGTCACAGCGCCTGTAACGCGGTTGTTATGCCTGGTCGCCGAGACTGCTGAGCAGGGAGGATGTCACAGTGCGAGTGCTGCTGATCGAGGACGAGGCGCTGCTGGCCGAACAGGTCGCCGACGGGCTGCGCGACCGGGGCATGGCGGTCGACCTCGCGGCCGACGGGGTCGACGGCCTGCACAAGGCCGTCGCGAACCGGTACGACGTGGTTGTGCTCGACCGCGACCTGCCGCTCGTCCACGGCGACCAAGTGTGCACCGCGCTGGCCGCGGGCGGCAGCGACGCCCGGATCCTCATGCTGACCGCGGCGGGTGAGGCGGCCGACCGGGTCGCCGGCCTGAGCCTCGGCGCCGACGACTACCTGCCCAAGCCGTTCGTCTTCGACGAGCTGGTGCTGCGGATCCGCGCGCTGGCCCGCAGGGCCAACAACGCCCCGCGCGTCCTGCGGCGCGCCGGGCTGACCTTCGACACCGCGCGCCGCGTCGTCACCCGCGACGGCCGTGTCATCCCGCTGACCACGAAGGAAATGGCCGTGCTGGAGATCCTGATGGGCGCCGGCGGCGCCGTCGTCAGCGCCGAGGACCTGCTGGAACGGGCGTGGGACGAGCACGCGGACCCGTTCACCGCCACCGTGCGGGTCACCGTCGCCCGGCTGCGCCGCAAGCTGGGCGACCCGCCGCTGATCGAGACCGTCGTCGGCGCGGGGTACCGGCTGTGAGACCGCGCCTGAGGCACCCCTCGATACGGCTGCGGCTGACCCTGGTGTACGCGGTCGTGCTCGTGGCGACCTGCGCGGCGCTCCTCGCGCTCAACTACGCGCTGCTGTACCAGAGCCTCTACGACAACATCAATCGACCGTCCGCGGCCGAGATGCAGGCGGCGGCCAGCAGCCCGCCGGCCAACGTGGACCGGGCGCTGGCGGACGTGAAAATCAGGTCCTACTGGATCGAGCAGGCCCGGATCGACCGGTTGCGCGCCGAAACGCTGCTGAGCACGGCCGGAACGTCGGCGATCGCGCTGGCGATCACCGCGATGGCGGGGCTCGGTGTCTCCTGGATCGTCGCCGGGCGCATGCTCCGGCCGCTGCGCACGCTCACCGCCGCCGCACGGCGGATCTCCCAGGACCGCCTGCACGAGCGCGTCGCCCTCACCGGGCCGGGCGACGAGCTCAAGGAACTGGCCGATACCTTCGACGAGATGGTGGCCAGGCTGGAGGCCTCCTTCACCAGCCAGCGAAGGTTCGTCGCCGACGCCTCGCACGAGCTGCGCACCCCGCTCGCGATCGTCCGCACCGGCGCCGAGGTGCTGCTGGCCAAGCGGGAGAGCACGATCGCGCAGTGGGAGGCGATGGGCCGGCGCATGCTGACCGCGAGCGGCCGGGCCGAGCGCCTGCTGGACGGCCTGCTGGCACTGGCCCGCAGCGACAGCGGCGTTATCGCCCACGAGGCGCACGACCTCGCCATCGCCGCGGCCGGTGCGCTGAGCGAGGCGGACGGCGAGGCCGAGCGCGCCGAGTTGACGATCGCCACCGACCTGCGCCCCGCCCCGGTCTCCGGCGACCCGGTCCTGCTCGATCGCCTCGTGCGCAACCTGGTGGACAACGCGATCCGGCACAACCATCCGGGCGGCCGGATCGAGGTGGTCACCGGTAGCCGCGACGGGGAGTCGGTCGTCACGGTGCGCAACAGCGGAGACGCCATACCGGCGGCCGAGGTCGACCGGCTGTTCGAGCCGTTCCAGCGGCTGACGTCCGACCGCACCGCGAGCTCCAGGTCGACCGGTCTGGGCCTCGCCATCGTCAGGTCCATCGTGCACGCCCACCACGGCACGGTCATCGCGGCGCCGAACGCCGGGGGCGGGCTGGCCGTCTCGGTCACGCTGCCCGCGCCACAGTGGTGATCGCACCCCCGTAGGAGCGGCCTGCCCGTACGGCGGGGGCCGTCGATCCGGGCGAGCCGTGACGGGGTGCCCGTCCCGCTCGGCGCGGTGATGCTGCGACGCCTGCCGGCGACCCTGCGTAGAGGTCCCGCCTGGAAGTCCCGCGGCAGCCGGGACGCGAGATCCTCGGTGAGCTTCTAGACGGCGTCGATCAGGGCCGCGATGCCGTCGAGCATCCGGTGGAGACCGAACTCGAAGATGTTCTCCGGCTCGGAGGCCTCGAACGCCTCGTCGCCGAACTCCGACACCATCGGCAGCCGGTTCGCGCTTATCGTCCGGTCGAACGCCTCCCGCCGGGCGGCCGCCCACTGCCGCCTCGTGTGGCGGGCACCGCGCGCCGCCCGGGCCTCGTGCGCGAGGGGGACGGCCGCGCTCTGCACGTACGTGCCGATCATGATGGCGATCTTGACGAGGGTGGAGAAGTCGAGGCCCTGGCCGGCCAGGGCGCGCATGCGCCAGTCGGTGTAGGCCATCAGGCCCGGGGCGACCGGTGGGCGGGTGGTGACCGCGACGAGCTGTGACAGCCAGGGATGGGCGCGGTGGAGGGCCCACTCCTCGCGGGCGGACAGCTCCAGCTTCGCCCGCCAGCCGTCGGGCCCGGGCTCCGGCAGTGGCCGCTCGCCGAAGACGGAGTCCACCATCAGGTCGTTGAGCTCCTCGCGGCTCCCGACGTACCGGTAGAGGGACATGACGGCGACGCCGAGGTCGGCGGCGATGCGCCGCATCGACAGCGTGGCCAGGCCCTCGCGGTCCGCGAGCGCGACGGCGGCTCGCACGATCAGGGCCTGATCCTGGACGACCTGGGCGTTTTCCGCCGTCGGACGCGGCTTGGCCCGGGCGCCGGCCGTGGGGCGTTCGGAGACCCGCGCCCGGTAGGCCCGCGCCTGGCACGCCCGCGAGCAGTACCGGGGCGGGCGCCCCCGTTCGGCGGGGCGCAGCGCCCGCCCGCACATCACGCAGGTCAGCACGACCGCGACCCCCATTTCGACACGAGGAAATTCCGTGACGAAATTTAATGTCTCCTAGACGACAATGCAAAATCAACGCTTTCGTGAATGTTGATGTACGGTGTATTTATGACTCGTACATCGTACGCGGGCAGCGTGACGACAAAAACCCGCCATGCCCTCGAACTCCACGGCGTGACCAAGCGCCACGGGACGGGCGACGCCGCGGTGACCGCCCTGGACGACGTGTCGCTGACGATCCCCCGCGGCGTCTTCGCCGCTGTGATGGGCCCCTCGGGCTCGGGCAAGAGCACTCTCCTGCACTGCGCGGCCGGGCTCGACCGGCCGGACTCCGGGTCGGTGGTCCTGGACGGCCACGAGCTGAGCGGCCTGGACGAGGCGGCCCTGACCCGTCTGCGCCGTGAGCGCATGGGCTTCGTCTTCCAGACGTTCAACCTGGTGCCCACCCTGACCGTGGCGCAGAACGTCACGCTGCCCCTGGAGTTCGCCGGCCGCCGCGCCGACGCCCGGCAGGTGGCGTCGCTGCTCGCCCGTCTGGACCTCGCGGACCGCGCCGGCCACCGGCCCGCCGAGCTGTCCGGCGGTCAGCAGCAGCGTGTGGCGGTCGCCCGCGCGCTGCTGTCCCGGCCTGCCGTCCTGTTCGCCGACGAGCCGACGGGCGCGCTCGACATCCAGGCCGCGCGCGAGGTTCTCGCCATCATGCGCGAAGCCGTCGACGGGACCGGTCAGACGATCGTGATGGTCACCCACGATCCGGTCGCCGCGTCGTACGCGGACGCCGTGGTGTTCTTCGCCGACGGCCGGATCGCCGACAGCATGACGCGGCCGGACGCCGCGGCGGTGGCCGCCCGGATGGCCCGACTGTCGGCGCCGGCGGCGCCGGCACGGCATGGCGGTGGCGTCCGATGAGGTGGCGGCTGGCTTTCGTCACCGTGCGCGCCCACCTGGGCTCCTACCTCGCCTCGGCCGTCGTCGTGGCGGCCGGCACCGCGCTGCTCGCCGGCTTCGCCGGCCTGCTGGAGACCGGTCTGGTCACCGGCCGCGACACCGGTTTCCTCGTCACCCTGCCCGCCATCCTGGGCGGCTGGACGATGGCCGTCGTGGCTTTCGGCGTCGTCTCCACCGTCTCCCTGACGATCCAGCAACGCGAACGGGAGCTTGCGCTGCTGCGGTCGATCGCCGCCACTCCCCGGCAGGTCCGGCAGAGCGTCGTGCTGGAGACCGTGATCGTGGCCGTCCCCGCGATCGCGGCGGGCCTGCTGCCGGGCCTCGGGCTCGGCGCGGTCGTCCTCCGCCGGCTCGTGGACGCCGGCCTGGTCGCCGTGGGCACCGAGCTCCGGGCGGGACCGGTCTTCCTCCTGGCCGGCGCCGGCACATCCCTGTGCGCGGCGGTCGGGGCCGCTCTCGTCTCCGGCAGGCGCGCGGCGTCCGTCCCGCCCGTACGCGCCCTCGCCGCGGCCGCGCCCAGGGTGACCGGGCGGGTCCTGTCCCGCTCCCGGGTCGCGGCGGCGGTGGGGCTGCTGGCTCTGGGCCTGAGTCTGTCGGCCGCGACCCTGCTCATGGAGGACGGGCCGCTGCTGTCCAGCACCGCGGGCCCGGCGGGTGTGGCCGTGGCGGTCGGTCTCGCCCTGCTCGGCCCCGCGGCCGTGCCCGCCGCCGCCCGGACTGCCGCCGCCCGGTCCGGGGCCACCGCGCGGCTCGCCGGCCGGAACGTACGCGCCCGGGCCGGGCACACCGGCAGCGTGGCGGCCCCGCTGATCCTGCTGGTCGGCATCGCGGGCGGCACCCTCTACATGCAGACCACCGAGGACAGCGTCCACCGGGGATCAGCCGGCGATGTCGCCGCCCGCCTCGCGCCGGTGAACTACCTCGTCGTGGCGATGATCATCACGTTCTCCGCGATCGTGGTGGTCAACACGCTCGTCGCGGCCACCCGCAGGCGGCGCCGCGAGTTCGGCCTGCTGCGCCTGGCCACGGCGACCCGGGGACAGGTGCTGGTGATGGTCGCGGTGGAGGGCGCCGTCACCGCCGTCCTGGCCGTCGTGCTCGGCACGGTCGCCATCGCGGCCACGACAGTGCCCTACAGCATGGTCAGGACGGGTTCGCCGATCGCCACGGGACCGGGGTGGATGTACGCGGCGATCGCCGGGGGCGCCGTTCTGCTCGTCATGCTGGCCGCGATTCCGGCGGCCGCGGGAGCCCTGCGCACCCGCCCCGTCGACGCGCTCGCGCACGCCTGAACCCTCAGGCGGTGAGCCAGCGGAGCGGGTTCTCGTGGGTGATGAGACGCAGGGTGTCGCCGTCCACGCCGGCCTCCCGCAGGGCCGGGAGGACCGTGGAGAACAGCCGGCCGTAGCCCTGCCCGCCGTAGCCGGACAGGTGCTCCCGCAGCCGTACGCCGCTGCTGAGCAGGACGCGCTCGGCGTGCCCGGAGTCGAGGAGGGTGAGGACGTCCTCGGCGTCGTCCACGCTCACGTACGCGCCGGTCTCGGCGATCTTGCGCTGGACCAACGGGTCGCCGGCGCGGGCGCTGAGACGCCGCGCGGGGACGTTCTGCGAAAGCAGGAGTTCCAGCAGCTCCAGCCCGCCCGTCGCCACCGGGAGGTCGGTGCGCAGCGAGGCGCGGGCGGCGGCGGTGACGGCCCGCTCCTCGGCGGGGGTGGGCGTCTCGTCCCACGCGGCGGCGACGATGACGCCCGGCCGCGCGCCCGTCCCGTCGAGTCCGGCGCCGATCTCGTGCAGCAGGTCGGCGGTCAGGTCCTCCACGCCGTACCGGGTGATGGCCTCACCCGCGAACGGCTGTGCGGCGAAGCCGGTGGCGGCCACGACGGGGACCCGCGCGGCCATCGAGATCCGGGCGAGCGCCGCGGGGTCGCGCGCCATGCCGATGCAGCTGTGCTCCACGACGAGCCCCAGCGCCTGCTCCCTGCCGAGATGCTTGACCTCGGCCAGCACGTATCGTTCCTCGTCCAGCCACCGATGGGGATCGGAGTCCACGCCGATCCCCCAGCGGGTGTCGGTGCGCAGGTGCTCGTACGGCAGCACCGGCCCGTCGATCTCGGAGACGGGGACGGCGCCCGTGACGGTCTGAATTCGGGGAAAATATGCGCCGGACATGAACGGACATTAACCGATTTTTTGCCGAAATAGGTCGTGAATCACATGATTCTTTACGTTCAGCGCGGCAAGAGGGTCAGCTCATCGTCTTGCCGCCGTTGACGGCGAGCCGCTGGCCGGTGACGAACCGGGCGCCGGGGGAGGCGAGGAACGCCACCGTCTCGGCCACGTCCGCCGGCGCGCCCATGTGGCCGAGCGGGACGTCGCGCAGGTAGCCGGCGTAGTCCTCCGGGGGAACGTCCGCGTGCCGCTCCACCGGGATCCAGCCCGGCTCGACGGTGTTCACCGTGATCCCGTACGGCCCCAGTTCCCTGGCCCACGACCGGGTGAGCCCGTGCATCGCGGCCTTGGCGGCGACGTAGTGCCCGAACTCCGGGTTGCCGAGATCGGCGACCTCGCTGCCCACGTTGACGATCCGGCCGGAACCGGCCTCGCGCATGCCGGGCAGCACGGCCTGGAGGATCAGCAGCGGGGCCTTGACGAAGAAGCGGAGCTGGCCGAGGTGGTCCTCCCAGGTCTGCTTCTCCACCGGCATCAGCGGCTGGGGGCCGGTGGCGTTGTTGACGACCACCTCGACGGGCCCGATCGCGGCCACGCCCTCCCGCACGGACTCCTCGTCGGTGACGTCGAACCGGGCCAGGCAGGCGGAGCCGCCGGCGGCGGTGATGCGGTCGACGACGGCGCGGGCCCCGGCCGTGTCGTTGGCGTAGTTGACGGCGACGTGCCGGCCGTCCGCGGCGAGCCGTTCGGCGATGACGGCGCCCAGACCTCGTGAGGCGCCCGTGACCAATGCGGTACCCATGGCAAGCGTGCCTATCACAGATCACGTAGGGCAGGATGGTCCGCATGGATGAGATCGCCGCTCTGGTGGACCGGGCCGAGATCGTGGACGTTGTCACGGCCGTCTTCGACACCGTGGACGCCAAGAACTGGCCGGTGTGCCGGGAGCTGTTCGACGACGAGGTGGACGCCGACTTCACCAGCCTCAACGGCGGGGAGCCGGCCCGGATCACCGCCGACGCCCTCGTGGACGGGTGGCGCACCGGCCTGCACGCCCGCAAGCAGAGCTTCCACACCGTCGGCAACTTCGCCGTGACGGTCGACGGCGCCGAGGCGCACGTGACCACCAAGGGGTACGCCTACAACCTGCTCGACGCCGCGCTGGGCGGCGGCATGTTCGAAGTGTGGGGCGTCTACCGCCTCCGGCTCGTACGGCAGGCCGAGGGATGGAAGGTCGGGGCGCTGGCGTTCCACGCCTGGCACACCCGCGGCGACGATGCGGTGCGCACGCACACGCTGGAGAGCTAACGCGTGAGCGCCGGGACCTCGGTGTGCAGCCGCCGCAGGACCCGGCGGAACGCCCAGATGGACGCCGCGAAGGCCAGGCCGGTGACGACGGCGACGGCGGCGGTGCGGATGATCAGGTAGTCGCCGATCGACTCGTGCAGCAGCAGCCAGATGCTCATGGCCGAGTTGACCAGGAGCACGAACGCCCACAGCAGGGTGATCCGGGCGAAGAAGGTGCGGACGCGCTCGTGCCGCAGCACGAACGACGGCAGGTGGATGTAGTCGAGTGTGAGCCTCTGGACCAGCGGACGGCGCATCCGCACCGAGGCCAGGAGCACCATGCTGATGCAGATCGTGCCGAGTTCCGGCTGGATGAAGTAGAGGACGGGGCTGCCGGTCCACAGACCGATCACGGTGCGGAAGGTGATCGCGATCGTCGCCATGATCATCGTCCCCGGCACGGGCTGGCGCCGGATGATCCGCCACAGAACGCCCAGGTAGACCCACGACACCGCGGCCATCAGCGCGCCGCGCAGGCCGAGCACCGCGAGAGCCGCGTAGAAGACCACGAGGGGAGCCACCACGCCTTCGAGGAGCCGGGGCACCGCCTGCTTGATCAGCGCGGTGAGCCGTGGCAATGCGAAAGGCGTGTGGTTCATGGTGACTCCAACGGGCCGGTGGGGGAGACCGACGCTGTAGCTGGGCAACGCGCCTACCCGGACAAAGCGGATGGAAACACCCGGGTTGGGCGGCCTCGTCGGTGGCTTACCGTACCTGACCGTCAGGCCTGCGGGGGCCGAATGCGCGAACCGTCCCCGCGCTTCATAACGGTACGGCATCCCTCTCGCGGGCGTCGTGAGGGATGGAAAACCCCTGGTCAGCGCTTTACCGGGGGCCGCTGAGCGCTTTCCCCGGCGGGCCGTGGACGCGGGTTACTTTGACGGCATGGACTCAGGTTTCGGCTACTTCGCAACCGATGATGCGGTTCGTCCTGATGCCTTGGCCCGGCTCGTCGAGCAGCGCGGCCACGCGGCGCTGCTGTTCACCGAGCACACGCACATCCCGGTGCCGCCCGGCGGCCAGACGCCGAAGGACGAATGGGGAGGCGAACTGCCCCGGCGCTACTGGCACACCTACGACCCGTTCGTCGCCTCGATGGCCGCCGGCGCGGTGACGACGCGGCTGCGCGTGGGAACGGGCATCTGCCTGGTGCCCGAGCACGAGCCCCTCGGCCTGGCGAAGACGGTGGCGAGCGTGGACAACCTGACCGGCGGGCGGTTCGAGTTCGGCGTCGGCGCCGGATGGAACCGCGAGGAGCTGCGCCACCACGGCGTCGACCCGGCCCGCCGCTTCGCCGTGCTGCGGGAGCGCGTGCGGGCGATGCAGGAGATCTGGACCCGTGACGAGGCCGAGTTCCACGGCGACTTCGCGTCCTTCGACCCGGTCTGGTCGTGGCCCAAACCGGCGCAGAAGCCCTACCCGCCGATCCTGGTGGGCGGCGTCGGGCCCCGCGTCTTCGACCGTGTGCTCACCTACGGAGACGCGTGGCTGCCCAACTACGGCCCCGGGATCCTGGAACGCGTCCCCGAGCTGTTCCGGCGGGCCGACGAGGAGGGCAGGCGGGTGGAGGTCGTGATGCTGTCCGCGCCGGCCGACCCCGGCGCGCTCGAGCAGTGCGAGAAGGCCGGGGTCGCCCGGGTCATGGCCTGGCTGCCGTCGGCCGGATACGACAGGATCCAGCGGGCGATGGACGCCTTCGAGAACGCCCTCGCCGACCTGCGCGGCGAATGAGCACGGCCGGCGGCGCGTGAGCGTCAGCTCAGTGTCGCGGTGGCCAGCTTGGCGCCGAAGCCGAGGAAGAGCGCGCCGACCCCCGAGGTGAGCCCGGCGGCCAGCTTGCGGCGGCGCCGGAAGTGGGTCGCGAGGAAGGTGCCGCCGAAGATGAGCGTGCTCAGGTAGGTCACGCTGAAGACCTGCACGATCAGCGCCAGGATCAGGAACGACAGGGCCGGCGTGCCGTACGACGGGTCCACGAACTGCACGAAGAACGCCACGAAGAACAAGATGGCCTTGGGGTTGAGCAGGCTGATCGTGAAGGCCTTGCGGAACGGGTTGCCCACCGGCGCCGGGACGGCCTCTTCTGTGACCTGGGCGGCCGCGGTCCCGTCGCGGGAGGCGCGCAGGGAGCGCCAGGCGCCGCGGAGCATGCCGAAGCCGATCCACGCCAGATAGATCGCGCCCGAGTACTTCACGATCGAGAACAGGACGGGCGTGGACTTCAGCAGCGACGCGACCCCCGCGGCCGACAGGAACATGAGGACCGAGTCACCGGCGAAGACTCCGGCGGCCGCCCGATAGCCCTGCCGCACGCCGCGCTGGGCGGCGGTGGACAGCACGAACACCGAGTTCGGCCCAGGCAGCAGGATGATCAGGAACGATCCCGCGATGTAGGTCCAGATGTTGGTGATCCCGAAGAACATCCCCGCTCCCGTCAAGAAACTGCATGTCCTGTTATAGCCCTTTCCAGGCGCCGGTCACAGCGGGTAGATCCCTATTGACTTGGTAGGGAACGCGGGAGAATCCTGGGATGCATGACGTTGTGGAAGCCTGACCCCACCTTCTATCCCTCGCCCAGGGACGCCGCCGAGGCGCCGCCGGAGAAGCTGGCCTACGTGGCCGCCTTCGACCGGTCGGCCGAGCGGCCCGACGCGCTCGCCGTTCTCGACACCGACCCAGGCTCCCCGTCATACGGGACCGTGGTCGGCTGGACCGACCTGCCGTACACGGGGGACGAGCTGCACCACTTCGGCTGGAACGCGTGCAGCAGCGCGCTGTGCCCCTACGCGCCGCACCCGCACGTCGAGCGGCGCTACCTGATCGTCCCGGGCCTGCGGTCGTCGCGGATCTACGTGTACGACACCAAGGACCGGGTCAGCCCGGAGCTCGTGAAGGTCATCGAGGCCGAGGAGCTGGGCAAGCGGGCCGGCTACTCCCGCCCGCACACCGTCCACTGCGGCCCAGAGGGGCTGTACGTCAGCGCGCTCGGCGGCTACGGCGACGACGGGCCGGGCGGCATCGCGATCCTCGACCACAACTCGTTCGACGTGCTCGGCCGGTGGGAGGTGGACCGCGGCCCGCAATACCTGGCCTACGACTTCTGGTGGCACATCAACCACGACGTGATGATCACCTCCGAGTGGGGCACGCCCTCCATGATCGAGGACGGCGTGGTCGGCGAGCTGCTGCTCGGCCGCAAGTACGGCCACAAGCTGCACTTCTGGGACCTGCGCAAGCGCCGCCACGTCCAGGAGGTGGACCTCGGCGACCAGCACCAGATGACACTGGAGCTGCGCCCCGCCCACGACCCGACCAAGACGTACGGCTTCGCCGGGGTCGTCGTCAGCGTCGAGGACCTGTCGGCGTCCGTGTGGCTGTGGCACAGAGATGTCAGGCACGGGGACGGCTCGCGCTGGGCGGCGCAGAAGGTGATCACCATCCCGGCCGAGCCCGCCTCGCCCGACGACCTGCCCGACGTGCTCAAGCCGTTCGGCGCGGTGCCGCCGCTGGTGACCGACATCGACCTGTCGGTGGACGACCAGCGCCTGTACGTGTCGTGCTGGGGCACCGGCGAGCTCAAGCAGTTCGACGTGTCCGACCCGTTCAAGCCGGTCGAGATCGGCGCGGTCCGCCTCGGCGGCATCGTGCGGCGGGAGGCGCACCCGGCCGCGCCGGACGAGCGGCTCGCCGGCGGCCCGCAGATGGTCGAGGTGAGCCGCGACGGCCGCCGGGTCTACGTCACCAACTCCCTCTACGGCGCCTGGGACGACCAGTTCTACCCCGACGGCGTGGGCGCCTGGATGGCGAAGATCGACACCGATTCGTTCACGCTGGACGAGAGGTTCTTCCCGCACGGCGACGACTTCCGCGGCCTGCGCCCGCACCAGACCCGGCTGCAGGGCGGCGACGCGTCCTCCGACTCCTACTGCTATCCGTGACGCTGACCGCCGTCATCCTGCTCGGCGCCTTTCACGGGATCAACCCCGCGATGGGCTGGCTGTTCGCCGTCGCCCGGGGGCTGCAGGAGCGCAGCCGCGACCTGCTGCTGCAGTCCCTGCCGGTCATCGCGGTGGGCCACCTCGCGTCGGTGGCCCTCGTGGTGCTCGCCGTGTCGGCGACCGGGTCGATCGTGACGGCCACGGCGCTCTCGATCGGGGCGGGCGTCGTGCTCGTCGGGTTCGGCCTGTGGCACCTGCTCGCCCGGCGGCACTTCCGCTGGGTGGGCATGCGGCTGTCGCTGCCGCAACTGGCCGCCTGGTCGTTCCTGATGTCGTCGGTGCACGGCGCGGGCCTGATGCTGCTGCCCGTGCTGACCCGTATGCCGGCGGGTCACCACGGGCACGTGCTGTCGGGCGGCATGCTCGTCGCCGGTGTGCACACGCTCGCGATGTTCCTCACGGCGACCGTCGTCGCCGTCGTGGTGTACGAGTTCCTCGGCGTCGCCGTCCTGCGCCGGGCCTGGTTCAACCTCGACAGGATGTGGGCGTTCGCCCTGGTGGGGGCGGGGGTCGTCACCCTCGTGGGCGCCATCTGAGCGACCGCGAGACGGGCGGGCGACGCGGGCCTCCGGGCGGCTGGCAGGATTGACCGGCGTGCGGGTTCGTCTCCTCGGCGCGCTCGAGGTCCTCGACGACGACGGCACTCCGGTCGCCGTCGCGGGCGCGCGCGTGCGCGCGCTGCTGGCCGTGCTGGCCCTGCGGCCCGGTCGTCTCGTCCCGGCCGACCGGCTCGTGGACGCGCTGTGGGAGGACGACCCACCGGCCAACGCCGCCAACGCCCTGCAGACGCTCGTCAAACGCCTGCGCGCGGCGCTCGGACGGCCCGGCGCGGTGGGGTGGCGCGACGGCGGATACGTGCTCGGCATCGAGCCGGGGCAGGTCGACGCCCATGTGTTCACCGCACTGACCCTGCCGTACGCGACGGGCACGCTGCCGGACCGGATGGCGGACACCGAGGCCCCCGGCGCGGAGCTGTACCACGCGTGCGCGGAACTGGACGAGGCGCTGGCGTTGTGGCGCGGGCCCGCCCTGGCCGACCTGCGCACGGTGTCCTCCCTGGCGGCCGCGGCGGCCCGGCTGGAGGAGCGGCGGCTGGCCGTGGTCGAGGCCCGCGCCGCCGCGTATCTCGCGCTCGGCCGTGCGGTGGACCTGTCGGCCGAGGTGGACGCCCATCCGCTGCGCGAGCGGCTGTCCGCCCTGGCGATGCGCGCGCTCGCCCGTTCGGGCAGGCAGGCGGCCGCCCTGGCCCTGTACGAGCGGGTCCGCCGGGCGCTCGCGGACGAACTCGGCGTCGATCCGGGCCCGGAGCTGCGGGCCGCCCATCTCGACGTGCTGCGCGGGCAGGAGACCCCGGCGGCGCGTGCGCGGCCGGAACGCACCCCCGCCACCCCCGGCGCCGCCACCCCCGGCGCCGGCACCCCCGGCGCCGGCACCCCGGGCACGTCAGGCACGTCAGGCACCCTCGCCGGCGGGGGCCGGCGCGCGGGCAGGGTGTGGGCGCCGCCGACGACGTTCGTGGGCCGCGAGCAGGAGGTCGCGCACCTCGCGGCCCTGCTGCGCGACTCCCGGCTGGTCACGGTCGTCGGGCCGGGCGGCGCGGGCAAGACGCGCCTGGCGGTCGAGACCGCTCTGCGCGCCGCCGGGAACGGCGTCACCGGAGAAGCCGGAGAAAGCGGCGCCGGGGCGGGCCGGTACGGCGAGGGCGCGTGGCTCGCCGAGCTGGCCCCCCTGACGGACCCCGCGGACGTCGTGCGGTCCGTGCTCGAAGCGCTGGGCGCCGACGCCGAGCCGCGGGTGGGCGGCGACTGGCGGCGCGACCCGCCGGACCCGGCAGAGCGCTTGGCCGCCGCCCTCGCCGGGCGCGAGCTGCTGCTCATCCTCGACAACTGCGAGCACGTGATCGACGCCGCGGCGGGCCTGGCCGAGCTGGTGCTGCGCCGCTGCCCGGGAGTGCGCGTGCTGGCGACCAGCCGCGAGCCGCTCGGCGTGCCGGGGGAGACGCTCGCCCCGATCCCGCCCCTCGGCCTGCCCCCGGAGGGCGTCACCCCCGAAGAGGCGGGCGAATACCCCGCCGTACGCCTCCTGGTGGACCGCGCCCGCGCGGTGAGCCCCGGCTTCACCCTCGACGAGCACACGACCCCGCACGTCGTCACGATCTGCCGCCGCCTCGACGGGATGCCGCTGGCCGTCGAACTGGCCGCGGCGCGGATCAGGGCGCTCGGCCCCGAGCGGCTCGCGGCCCGCCTCGACGACCGGTTCCGCCTGCTGACCGGCGGGAGCCGTACGGCCCTGCCGCGGCACCGGACGCTGAGCGCGGTGGTCGAGTGGAGCTGGGACCTGCTCACGCCCGAAGAGCGGACGCTGGCGGAGCGGCTCGCGGTGTTCGCCGGCGACGCCACGCTGGACGACGCGGAGCCGGTCTGCGGGGCCGACGGCCTCGACGTGGTGGCGGTGCTGCCGTCCCTGGTCGACAAGTCCCTGCTGGAGACGCCGGGCGACGGCCGGTTCCGGATGCTGGAGACGATCCGCGCGTACGCGCTGCGGCGGCTGACGGACACCGGTGAGCTCGACCGCTACCGGCGCCGGCACGCGGCGCACTTCCTGCGGCTCGCCGAGGAGGCCGAGCCGCGCCTGCGCGGGGCCGGGCAGCTGGAGTGGATGGCCAGGCTGACCGCCGAGCAGGACAACCTGAACGCCGCCCTGCGCTGGGCCGTCGACTCCCGGGAGACGGAGACCGCGCTGCGCCTGTGCGGCACGCTGAGCTGGTATTGGTGGCTGCGCGGACATCGCGGCCAGGCGGCCGTCTGGGCCGGGCAGGTCCTCGATCTCGTCCCCGAGGGCCCGCCCGCCGGGCTGGTGCGCGCCTACGCCGGGTGCCGGTTCGCGGTCACGGTCACCCGGCTCGGCACGATCTGGACGGAGCCCGGCCGGCTGGAGGAGATCCGCCTTGAGCTCGGCGACCTCGTCGAGGCGGCCCGGCGCGAGGGCCCGGTGCACCCGATGCTGCCGATCCTGCGGGCGGTCGTGACGGCGATGGCCGGACGCAGGGAGGAGGCGGCCGCGATGCTCGACGCGTACGCCGGCTCCGGCGATCCCTGGCTGGCCGGCTCGGCGCTGATGATCAGGGCCGGGTCGCTCGGCCTGCCGGGCGACGGCGAACGGGACGCCGAGGAGGCGGTGCGCAGGTTCCGGGCCCTCGGAGAGCGCTGGGGGCTCAGCGAGGCCCTGCTCACCCTGGCTACGCTCCGCGCCCGCCGGGGCGCGCCCACGACGGAGCTGATCGGCGAGATCGCCGGGCTGACCGCCGGATGGGTCAGCCCGGACGACACGATCTCCACGCTGACCCGGCTGGCCGAGCTGCGCCTTCAGGCGGGCGACGCCGAGGGCGCGGCGGCGGACGTGGCGGCCGCCCGCTCCCACGTGTCCGCCGGCGTCTCGCCGTACGCACTCGTGCAGGTGAGCATGGGCGAGGCGAAGGTGGCGCGGAGCAGGGGCGACCTCGACGGCGCGGTGGCGGCGCACGAGGAGGTCCTCGCCGTGCTGGAGGACCATCCCGCCATCCCGCAGCAACTCGCGTCGGCGTACGCCGAGTACGGCAGGGCGCTGCTGGCCGGGGGCGACCTCGACGGCGCGCTCGCGCGCCATCACGACGCGCTGCGCGCCCTCGGCGTCGCCCCCGACCCGCCGGTCCTCGCGACCGTGCTCGCCGGGCTGGCCATGATCGCCCTGGCCGGAGGCGACGCGGTGCGTTCCGCGGCGCTCTTCGGCGCGGCCGAGGCCGCTCATGCGGGCTGGCGGGCGGACGCGGAGGCTGCCGCGGCGCTGGAGTCGGCGCGCGAGGCGGCGGGCCCGGACTTCCACGCCGCCTACGAGCGCGGCCGCACGTCGCCGCGCGAGGACCTCGGCCTTCCGGCCACCGGAAGCAGCGGGTAGACGGGGATCGCGGGACTCCTCTCCGGGGCGTTCATCGGATCCTCCGGGTGTAGGCGCGTACGGCGAGCGGGACGAAACACGCGGTGACGGCGGCGGCCCACGCCAGCGTGACCCAGACGTGCGCCCCCACCGGAGCGCCGGTGAGCAGCGCTCGGACGCCGTCGGCCAGGTGGGAGACCGGGTTGACCGACGACCACCAGCGCAGCACGCCCGGCAGGTTGGCCGGGGGGATGAACGCGCTGCTGCCGAACGTCAGCGGCAGCAGGACGGCGGTCGCCGTGCCCTGCATCGAGGCGACGGACTTGGCCTTGAGCCCGAGCCAGGCCGACACCCAGCTCAGCGCCAGCGTGAACAGCAGCAGGAGGGCCAGGCCGGCCAGCGCGTCCAGAGGCGATGCCGTGATCCGGAACCCGGCCGCGATCCCGGCGAGCAGGGCCACCGCGATGGTGACGGCGGTCGTCAGCGCGTCCGCGCTCACCCGCCCGATCAGCGGGGCGGATCGGGCGATCGGCATGCTCCGGAACCGGTCGAACACGCCGTTCACGATGTCCTCGGCGAGGTTCATGCCCGTGGTGTTCGTCGAGATGAGCGCCACCTGCGTGAGCACGCCGGGCATCAGATAGCGCGCGGCGTGCTCGGGGTCGCCGGACATGGCCCCGAACATCAGGACGAAGACCACGACCATGAAGACCGGCTGCAGCAGGAACTGGACGAGCCGGCCGGGCTCGTTCCGCAGCGGTGTCAGGCTCCGCCAGGCGAGGGTCATGCCCTGCGCGAGCGCGCCCCGGCGCCCGCTCGTGGACGGTGTGGCGGTCATCGCGTTCTCCCTGTGGACGCCGTCGGTCTGTCTTGCCGGTGTGGTGGCGGGTGCGGCGGTCATCGCGTCCTCCCTGTGGTCGTGCCGCCCGTGAGGGCGAGGAACGCCTCGTCGAGCGTGGGCCTGCGCACGGCGTGCTCGGCGAGGGGGACACCGGCCTCCTCCAGCCGCCGGAACACGGCCGGGCTCACCGCCGAGTCGAGCAGCGGCACGCTGAGCAGCCCGTTGTCCCCGCGGTGCGGAGTCAGCCCGGTGACTTCGGCGAGGATCAGTTCCGCCTTCTCCGTGTCGTGCTCCGGCCGTATCTCCAGCCGCCGGTCGCCCGCCCTGGCCTTCAGCTCGCGGGGTGTGCCCCTCGCGGCCACCAGGCCGTGGTCGATGAGCACGATCTCGTCGGCGAGCTGGTCGGCCTCCTCCAGATATTGCGTCGTGAGCAGCACGGTCGACCCGCCCGCGACCTGTTCGCGCACGATCCGCCACAGGTCGGCCCTGGCGCGCGGGTCGAGCCCGGTCGTCGGCTCGTCCATGAAGACGATGGACGGCCGCCCGACGAGGCTGACGGCGAGGTCGAGCCGCCGCCGCATGCCCCCCGAGTAGGACCCCGCCGCCCGGTCGGCGGCGTCCTCGAGTGCGAACTCCGCGAGCAGCGCCGACGCCCTGCCCCGGGCCTCGGCCCAGCTCATGCCGAGGAGCCGCCCGATCATCACCAGGTTCTGCCGTCCGGTCAGCTTCTCGTCCACCGACGCGTACTGACCGGTCAGCCCGATCAGCTTCCGCACCTCGGACGGCGCCTTCACCACGTCGTGCCCGCCGACCGTCGCCCGGCCGCCGTCGGGGGAGACGAGCGTGGCGAGGATGCGGACCGCGGTGGTCTTGCCCGCGCCGTTGGGGCCGAGCACGCCGAGCACCGAGCCCGGCGGCGTGGCGAGGTCGATGCCGGCCAGCGCGGCCTTGCCGCCGTATCTCTTCACGAGGCCGTGGGCCTCAATCGCGTACGTCATGCTCCGACGGTCGCCGCCCGCGCTGGCACGAAGCTGGCACCGTGCTGGCACGAAGCCGGCACCGTGCCGGCAGGGCCGCCGACGGCGGCGAGGGGGTGAAACTTGCAAAGAAGCGGGGCATCAGGGATAGCCGCAGGTGGCGCCGATGGAACGTGCCCGCCTGCGACATGAGCCGCGCATAATCCGGGCTTAAGACTGCGCTCCTTGTCCGCCCGGCGGCGCCGCCACTACGCTCCCGCGGCATTCCTCTTCCCGCCTCCGCGCCCCGTCGCGGAGGCTCGTCCTGGTTCGGAGCCCGCCATGGGAGCGATCACGCGTGGCACCTTCGCCGTCGTGGTCCTGAGCGCCGTGCTGTCCTCGCTGTTCGTCGCCTGGTACGGCCCGGCCCGCGCCACCGAGACCGGCGCCACGGCCGTCGGCCAGACACAGTCCAGGTCACGTGTCGTGGTGCGGCGGGCCGCCGTCGTCCCGGCGCGGGCCGCCGTCGCTCCCGCGCAGGCCACGGTCACTCCCGCACAGACCACTCCGGCACAGGCCGCCGCTCCCGCGCCCGTGCCCGAGGTGACGGTCACCGTGACCGTCACGCCGTCGCCGTCCCCCTCGCCGGGCCGCATCAGGATCGGGTACGTCCCGCAGCGCGGCGCGTACGGCGCCACGTCCACCGTGCGCGACCTCGACAGCAGCGGGCTGGCGGGCAGGCTGACCCACGTCCTCTACGCCTTCGCCAACATCGACCCCGGCACGCTCACCTGTCTCAGCGGGGTCACCCGGCCGCTCGCGCCCGACCCGAACGACCCCGACCAGGGCGACGGCGCGGGCGACGCCTGGGCCGACTACCAGCGCGGTTTCACGGCCGCCGAGTCGTTGGACGGCGTGGCCGACCCTCCGGACGCCCCGCTCGCCGGCAACTTCAACCAGCTGAAGAAGCTGAAGGCCCGCCACCCCGGCCTGAAGGCACTGATCTCGATCGGCGGCTGGACCTACTCCAAGTACTTCTCCGACGTCGCGCGGACCGCCGCGACCCGGCAGAGGTTCGTGAAGTCGTGTCTCGACACCTACATCAGGGGCGACCTGCCGGGCGTCGAGGGCAGGGGTGGTCCGGGCAGCGCGGCGGGCGTCTTCGACGGCATCGACATCGACTGGGAGTGGCCCGGCGGCGATGGGCACCTCGGCAACCACACCGGCGTCGACGACAGGCGGAACCTGACGGCCCTGCTGGCCGAGTTCCGCGCGCAGCTCGACGCGCTCGGCGCGGCCACCGGCCGCCACTACCTGCTCACGGTCTACCTCCCCGCCGACGCCGATCGGATCGACGCCGGGTTCGACCTGGAGAAGCTGGTCGGCCTCGTCGACTTCGTCAACGTGCAGCGCGACGGCCGGCACGCCGTCCGCGAGGGCGCGATCCTCCGCTGACCTCGCCCTCGACCGTGCTCTCCTTAACGGACGAGCAGCCGGCTCTTAACGCGCGCATAACCCGCTTCCGCGCCTCTACCGGCGATGACACGGTTCGTTAGGAACGCTGTCGAATTGGGTCTTGTGAACCAGCGACCGCAAAGCTACGATCCGTACAACTCTTAGGAAACTTTCCTAAAAGAAGAATCACCGGGAGCCGAAAATGGCCCTTCCTCACCCGTAGCGTTCTCCTCTCGCGTCCCGTCACCAGACGCCCTCGAGTGCCGTACGGCCGGTGCTGTTCCGATCGGCCGCCTCCGTCAGGCGCCGGCCGTACGGATTCCCATGACCTCCCCGTTCACCCCCCACAGAGGTTGTGTCCATGCAGATCAGGTACGTCTGGCGTGCGCTCGCCGCGGTGGCCGCACTCGCGCCCGCTCTCGTCGCGCTGCCCGCCGAGGCCGCCACGGTGAAGGCCGTCTTCTCGGCCGACTCCGACTGGGGCTCCGGCTACCAGGGCCGCTACACCCTCACCAACACCGGGACCGCTGCGACCTCCGGCTGGACGGTCGAGTTCGACCTTCCCGCCGGCTCGACGGTCGGGTCCTACTGGGACGCGCTGATGACGCGTTCCGGCGACCACTACACGTTCAGGAACCGCGAGTACAACGGCGGCCTGGCTCCCGGCGCCTCGACCACGTTCGGCTGGGTGAACAGCGGACCCGGCACGCCGGCGAACTGCCGCCTCAACGGTGGTCCGTGCGACGGCACGACGACCTCGCCGTCCCCCTCGCCGAGCGCGTCTCCGAGTTCGCCCCCGCCCGCTCCCGGAGCCCTGCGCACCGCGCCGTACGTGGACATGGGCGCCTGGCCGACCCCGAGCCTGAGCGCGATGGCCTCGGCCTCCGGTCTGAAGAGCTTCACCCTCGCGTTCGTCACCGCGTCGGGCTGTAAGGCGATGTGGTTCAACGCGTACGACCCGCGGCAGAAGTGGGCGAAGGACCAGATCGACGCGATCCGCGCCGGCGGCGGCGACGTCAAGGTGTCCTTCGGCGGCGCGACCGGCATCGAGCTCGCCCAGGCGTGCACGGACGTGAACGCGCTGGCCGGCGAGTACGACGCCGTCGTCACCGCCTACGACCTGAAATACATCGACCTCGACATCGAGGGATCCGCGGCGGCCGAGCCCGCGTCCATCGCCCGCCGGTCGCAGGCGCTCGCCCGGCTGCAGCAGGCCCACCCCGACCTGAAGATCTCCCTCACGCTGCCCGTGCTGCCGAACGGCCTGACCGCCGACGGCCTCAACGTGGTGCGGTCGGCCCGTGACGCCGGGGTCAGGCTCGACGCCGTCAACGTCATGGCCATGGACTACTACCAGTCCGTCGACTACGGCGACGCGGCGGTCCAGGCGGCGAACAGCACCTTCGCGCAGCTCAAGAGCCTGTATCCCAGCCTGTCCGACACCCAGGTGTGGCGGATGGTCGGGGTCACGCCGATGCTCGGCCAAAACGACGACGGCCGGATCTACAACCAGGACGACGCCCGCCAGCTCGTCGCCTTCGCCAAGGACAGGCACCTGGGGCTGCTGGCCTTCTGGGAGACGACCCGCGACCGCAACGCCTGCACCGGGGCGCTCTACTCCTGCACCAACATCCCCCAGTCGCCCTACGAGTTCTCCAAGATCTTCGCTTCGTACACGGGATGAGGCACATGAACAAGCTCATCGGCCTGGGCGCGGCGGCGTCGCTCGCCTTCGCCGGCCTGCTCACGGCGACGTTCACCGGCCCGGCCCGTGCCGCCGACATCGCGGCCAACCCGGGGTTCGAGTCGGGTCTGTCGGGGTGGACGTGCGCCTTCTCGGCGCAGGCGGTGCCGAGTCCGGTGCACGGCGGGTCGAAGGCGTTGTCGGCGACTCCGGCGGGCGGGGACTACGCCCGGTGCCAGCAGACCGTCAGTGTCAAGCCGTCCACGACGTACGCGCTGTCGGCGTGGGTGCAGGGGAACTACGTGTTCCTCGGGGCGACCGGCACGGGAGTGAACGCCCAGACGTGGGGGTCGCCGGGATCGTCGTGGTCGCAGCTGTCGACGTCGTTCACCACCGGGTCGTCCACGACGAGTGTGACGATCTACGTCAACGGCTGGTACGGCCAGGGCGCCTACTACGCCGACGACGTCGTCCTCGACGGCCCGGGCGTCCCGGCCTCGCCCTCCCCGTCCCCCTCGGCCAGCCCGTCCCCGTCACCGTCTGCATCCCCATCCCCATCGCCATCGCCATCGCCGTCGACCTCGCCGAGCCCGCCGCCGGGCGGCAAGCGGCTGATGGCCGGCTACCTGCACGCCTCGTTCGCCAACGGCTCCGGCTACGTGCGCATGGCCGACGTCCCCGACGCGTGGGACATCATCGACCTGGCCTTCGGCGAGCCGACCTCGCCCACCTCCGGCGACATCCGGTTCACCCGCTGCCCGGCCGCGGAGTGCCCGAACGTCGAGAGCGACGCCGACTTCGTCGCCGCCATCCGCGCCAAGCAGGCGGCCGGCAAGAAGGTGCTGATCTCGATCGGCGGCCAGAACGGGATCGTCCAGCTCACCACCACCGCCGCCCGGGACACGTTCGTCCGGTCCGTCGCCGCGATCATCGACAGGTACGGCCTCGACGGCCTCGACATCGACTTCGAGGGCCACTCGCTGTCGCTGAACCCCGGCGACACCGACTTCCGCAATCCGACCACCCCGGTGGTCGTGAACCTCATCTCGGCGATCAAGACGCTCAAGGCCAGGTATGGCGCGAAGTTCACGCTCACCATGGCCCCCGAGACGTTCTTCGTCCAGCTCGGCTACCAGTTCTACGGCCCCGGGCAGAACGGCACGGCCGACGCCCGCTCCGGGGCGTACCTGCCCGTGATCCACGCGCTGCGTGACGACCTCACGCTGCTGCACGTCCAGGACTACAACTCCGGGCCGATCATGGGCCTCGACAACCAGTACCACACGATGGGCGTGGCCGACTTCCACGTCGCCATGACCGACATGCTGCTCACCGGCTTCCCCGTGGCCGGTGGCGCGACCTTCCCGCCGCTGCGTCCCGACCAGGTCGCGATCGGTCTGCCGGCCGCGCCGTACGCCGGCAACGGCTACACGAGCACGGCCGAGGTGCAGAGCGCCTTCGGCTGCCTGGCGAAGGGGACGGGCTGCGGTTCCTACCGGCCGCACGGCGTCTTTCCCGGCCTGCGCGGCCTCATGGCCTGGTCCGTCAACTGGGACACGTACACGGGCTCCGAATTCTCCCGCTCCCACAGGGCGTATCTCGACGCCCTGAAGTGATCCCCCCACCCACCCCCCAACCCTTGCGAGGAAGAATGCAGCTTCGCCTCCGTACGGGCCGGCACGCCAGGGCGGCCCTCGCCCTGCTCGCCTCCCTCCTCCTGGCCGTCGCCGGACTGGTCGCGGGAACGGCCGCGTCCGCCTCGGCGGCCCCGAACAGCGTGGTCATGCTGGCCTACCCGGCATGGGCCCCGAACACGTGGTACGCCATCGGCGCCCGGGTGACCTACAACGGCGTCGACTACGAGTGCATCCAGGCGCACACGTCGCTGACCGGCTGGGAGCCGCCGAACGTCCCAGCCCTGTGGAAGCAGGTCAGCGGCGGAGGCAACCCGTCCCCGAGCCCGTCGCCGACGCCTCCGTCCGGCGCCCCGGGCAAGCCCGGCAACCCGGCCGTCACCGGCACCACGAACTCGTCGATCTCGCTGTCGTGGTCCGCGTCGAGCGGCACGGTGACCGGCTACCGCGTCTACGAGGGCACCTCGGTCAAGGCGACCGTCAGCGGCACCAGCGCCACGATCTCCGGCCTCGGCACCTGCACCACCCACACCTACACCGTCAAGGCGTACAACTCGAACGGCGAGTCCGCGGCGAGCGGTTCGGTGACCGGCACCACCACGGGCTGCCCCACGAGCGGCGGCAAGCTCCCCGGCGCGCCCTACCTGTACGAGGGCTGGGGCAACCCGCCGAACCCGGCGACGGTCATGAACGCCACCGGGGTCAAGCAGTTCACGATGGCCTTCATGCTCTCCGGCGGCGGCTGCACCCCCGCGTGGGACGGCTCCCGCCCGCTGTCCGGCAGCGCCGACGCCACCGCGATCTCGCAGATCAAGGCCGCGGGCGGCAACGTCCAGATCTCCTTCGGCGGCTGGCAGGGCAACAAGCTCGGTCCCAACTGCTCCAGCTCGTCCGCCTTCGCCTCGGCCGTCCAGCAGGTCGTCAACGCCTACAACCCGGCCGCGGTCGACTTCGACATCGAGAACACCGACGAGTTCGAGAACGAGGCCGTCCAGGACCGCATCCTCGGCGGATTGAAGATCGTCAAGCAGAACAACCCGAACGTCAAGGTCGTCGTCACCTTCGGCACCAGCACGACCGGCCCGACCTACTACGGCACGCGGCTGATCAACCAGTCGAAGGCGCTGGGCGTGAACATCGACAACTACACGATCATGCCGTTCGACTTCGGCGGCGGCGCCGACATGTACCAGAACACGGTCAACGCGGCCGAGGGCCTGAAGAACGCGCTCAAGGCGGCCTGGGGCTGGACCGACGCCCAGGCGTACGCCCACATGGGCATCTCGGGCATGAACGGCCTGTCGGACCAGCAGGAGCTGACCTCCGTGAGCACCTGGACCCAGATCCGCGACTGGGCCAAGTCCAAGGGCCTGGGCCGGCTCGCCTTCTGGGCGGTCAACCGCGACCGCGGCTGCCCGGGCGGCGGCGTGGTGTCGAACTGCAGCGGCATCGCGCAGAACGACTGGGACTTCACCAGGATCACCGCGGGCTTCTGACCCGTCCGCCTGTCGACGGTCAGAGGGATCCGGGCACGGCCCGCCGGACCGGATCCCTCGCCGTCCGCGCGCCGTGTGAGCGCGGACCGATCCGAGTCGGGCGCCCATGAGCGGGCGGCCGGTCCGGCGGGGACGACCCCCCTACCCGCCGCGCCGGTCGCCCCCGTGCGTGGGGGCGAGCAGGCCGATCAGCATCCCGACGATCACGGCCACGGCAAGGGTGATCCACAGGCGAATTTTCATCGAAGTCTCCTGAATGTAACACTCCGTGGTCACAATACTCCGAATCGTGACGGATCGCGATGGTCGGAACGCCGAATCCGGGATCGAGTCGCCTGTTTTGCCATTCGTCAGGCAGGCTTGGCACCGTCATGGAATACGCGATCCCCACCAGCATCGTCCTCGTCGCCGGCGTCGTGCTCGCGCTCGCCGCCCAGTGGAAGGGCTGGCGGCCGTCCCTGGCCGTCACGCTCACGCTCGGCATCGCCGTACGCGTGCTGATCATGGTTCTGTCGGCCAGGGACACCCAGTGGCAGCCGATCGACTACGTCAACAGCTTCCAGCCCGCCGGCGTGGCGATCCTCGACCACCGCGACCCGGTGCTCGAGAGCAACGGCGGATGGCACTTCCTCCCGACGATCCCGTACATGTACGGCCTGCTGTTGTGGCTGGGCATCCCCTGGGAGTACGCCGGCCGCATCGTCACCGTCGTCGCCGACGTCGTGCTGATCCCGCTGGTCGGCAAGCTGGCCGGGGCGCGGACCGAGAAGCTGCGCGCCTTCCAGTACGCCTGCAACCCCCTCGCGATCCTCATCGCCTCCGTGCACGGCCAGGTCGAGCCGGTCTCCCTGGTCTTCGGAGTCGCGGCGTACGTCGTGGCCCGCGGCCCGGGCGAATGGCGGCGGCCCGAGCCGCTGCCGTGGGCCGGCGTGCGCCTCGCGAACCGTGACCTGCCGCTGCCCTGGATCTCGCCGGGCGCGATCGTGCGGCGCATCGTCCACCCGTCACAGGAGGACCGCGCGGCGACGGGCCGGGCCGTGTGGGCGGGTCTGCTCATGGGGCTCGCGCTCTGCGCGAAGAGCTGGCCGGTGATCCTCGTCCCGGCCCTGCTGATGTTCCTGCCCGGGCTGCGCAGCCGCCTGGTCTCGCTGGTCGCGACCGGTGTCTCGCCGGTGTTCTTCCTGCTGACGCTCCCGATCGGCGGCTGGACGGAGTGGCGGCAGCTTCCCGAGGTGCTCAACACCATCGGGCTGCGGCCCAGCGACGTCCGTCCGATCACGGGCGACTGGGGCTGGACCGCCCTGGTCAGCGGCGGCAACTGGAACCTCGACCCGCTCCCGGCCAGGATCGGCCAATACCTCATCTACGCCGCGATCGTCGCCTGCCTCATCTGGTGGCGCAAGGCCGACCCGGTCGACGTCACGATCGCGATCCTGCTGTCTTTCATGATCTTCACGCCGCGCCTCGGCGCCCAGTATCTGCTGTGGTTCATGCCGTTCCTGGTCGCCCGGCCCACCCGCTGGGCCTGGCCGGCGATCCTCGGCAGCACGCTGTGGGCCGCGATCGGCTACATCGTGCTCACCCAGTTCCACGGGCCCAAGTGGGGCGAGCTGCACGCGCCCTGGGCGATCAGCTCGCTGGTGCTGTTCCCGGTGCTGATCGCAGCGATCCCGTGGCGGCGCAGGCGCGCGGAGCTCACACCGGTGCCGGTGCCGGGGGAGAAGAAGACCGTCCCCGCCGCCTGAGCCGGGGGTCCCGCCGGTCTCACGTCACGATGAGGCGGACCATGTGGCCGTGGCTCTTGAAGCCGGGCGGGTCACCGTCGAGCATTCCGGTCACGCACTCGAACACGCCCGGCCCGGCCTGCCGTACGAAGAAGACGGCCTCCGCGATCGCCGACAGCAGCCGGATCACGTCGCGCTGCACGTGGACGCCCTCCCTGTCGCCGGCCAGCGAGACCGTCACCTCGTACACGCCGTCGTCGAGCAGGCGCTCACCGGTCAGCAGCCACTCCGACCCGCACGCCCGGCGCAGGTGGGGGAGCAGATGGGCCTCGGGATCCTCCGTCACCCAACCCTCCCGCGCCATCGCGTCGAGCAGGGCGGACACCTGTGGCTCCATCGCCGAGGCGTCCGCGATCCCGGTGAGGCGCTCGTCGTCGTCCCATCGCCGCATGATCAGACCCTAAGCCGGAGCACGACGGCGCAGCCCGCAGACGCTCCGTGTCGCGCCCGTCCGACGGCCCCGGTGATGCCCGCGCCCGTAATGTCGCCCGCGGCCGCTAGCGTCTCCACCGGCACGCATGATCACCACGGGAGGACGCGATGGCCGAACTGATCCGCAGCGTCGAGGACGAGGTGCCGATCTCCTACGGCCGTTTCGACCTCATCGACGCGTCCGGCCTCGATGCCGAGGCCCAACCGGAGGAGGCGGCCGGCGCGCTGCTCGCCGAGCCCGGTCAGGTCGCCCTGGGCCGGGTCGGCGTGAGAAGCCATGCGTGGGCCTGGAACGCGCGCGTACGGATGGAGGCGTGGGACGCCGAACCTCCCCCACCCGGCGAGCCCTGGACCGAGGCCGGGCAGATCCTCTATCTGAGTCCGGGCGGCATCGTCGGGCTGTGCGGCCTCATGCGCGCCCCGTCGGAGCAGCAACTGCTGCTGGGTCCGCCGTTCTTCGCCTACTGCCTGCGGGCCTACGCCGGACCGGTCCGTACGGAGCCGGTCGGCATAGGGCCGGATGACATCGGGCCGGTGAACAGTGACGAGAGCGTGACCGAAACCGTCGAGGAGGCCTGGCTGCTGCGGTTCTGGCCGCTTGCCGACGCCGCAGGTCCGGCGCTGCGCGCGGAATCCGAGGCGAGCGGTCTGGCCGCGGCCCGGATGCGTGAGATCCTTCCGCTCGAGCCCGGCTCCACCGCGCCGCGGCCGGAGGAGTGGCCGGCGTTGCGACCGTTGCCACGACCCGCGCCCGCGCCTCCGATGGTGATCCGCTGGTCCTACCCTGCCGAGGACGTGCCGGACGGCGATGCCGAAGGCCGCTTCGTCGTGCCGCAGGAGACGCTCGACTCCTGGCGGCGTCTGGACGAGACACTGGGTGACCTGCGCATCGACATGCTCGGGAACCTGCCCGCCGGCGTTGGCTCGTGGTCGCAGGAGGAGCTCGAGCGATATGCGGAACAGCTGCGCGTGAGCCTGCGTATCGGTGCAGAACTCAACCCGCACCGGGCACCCACCCTGCGGATCGAGGAGGCCGATGTGCGCGCCGTCCCGATCGGTCCCGCTCCCGGCTTCAGCGGCCGCGCCTGGGTGTGGGCCCCCGACGAGAACGCCTATGGCGACGTCCTGTCGATCGACAGGGAGGTCGTCGCCCGCGACCGCATCGCCGGCAGGACGCTGCTCACCGGGATCGTCACCATCCTGCGCAACGAGAACGGCTTCGTCGAGGTGCGCGCGGCCACCGGCGCCGAGGCCGCACGAGTGCTCGGCGTCGAACGGCTGCGAGGCTGACCTGGCCGGGCGGCCTCACCGAGGATCGTGCTGGTCCGGCTGGGAGCCGGGGCGGGACTCCGGGGAGCGTTCCGGTAACCGCCCGGAGATGAGCGCGGCGGCCCAGGTGCCGTCCGGATCGCTGTCGACGAGCAGGGCACGGACGAGCAGGCTCAGCGGGATCGCCAGCAGCGCGCCGAGCGGGCCGAGCACCCAGGCCCAGACGATCAACGAGAGGAACGTGGCCGTGGTGGACAAGCCCACGGCGTCACCCAGGAACTTCGGCTGGATGAACGACTGGATCACCACGTTGATCGCGAGGTACGCCACGATCACCAGCAGCATCGTCTTGGGCCCGCCCTCCAGCAGCCCGAGCAGCGCCGGCGGGATGAGGCCCAGGATGAACCCGATGTTCGGGATGTAGTTCGTGATGAGGGCGAGCACCCCCCACAGCAGCGGGAGCGGCACGCTCAGCACGTACAACGCGATGACGTCCAGGACCGAGCAGATGAGGCCGAAGACGGTCGAGACGATCAGGTAGCGGCGGGTCCTGTACGTGAAGGTCTTGAGCGCTCGGGCGAGGGCGGGCCGTTCGGCCGAGGCGGCGTCCACGATCCGGGCGAACACGGGGGCGTCGAGGCTCATGGCCAGCAACAGCACGACGATCAGGAACAGGCTCGACAGCACTCCCAGAAGGCTGCTCAACACGCTCTGGGCGAGGCCGATCATCTTGCCGAAATCGAGCGACGACAGCGCCTTGTTGAGCTGTTCACTTCCGTAACCGAGGCCCGCCGCCCAGTGCTGGAGGTCGGCCACCATCGCGTTGAACTGCACCGCGTACGTGGGAGCCAGGATGGCGAGCTGCGCGGCGGCGAGGCTGAGCACCGCGACCATACCGAGCAGGACCAGCAGCACCACGGCGAGGGGAACGGCCACCTGCAGCCACACCGGCGAGTTGTGACGGGCCAGCCAGCCGCGCACCGGGGAGACGGCGATGACGAGGGTCAGTGCCAGGACGACCGGGCCGACGATCGAACCCACCGCCTGGACGCCGGCGAGAGTGATCACCGCGGCCGCGGCGCAGACCAGCACGATCAGGGCACGAGGGAACCCCTGTCGAGTCACGTCCCGTTCCTACCCCTTCTCCTTGTGGAAAGGCTGAGCAAGGTGGATCAGTCGTAGCACGCCCCGGCCCCTACCCTTGCTCGCGTGGGCGAGTCGTGACGGGAATGAAGCCGGGCCGCAGGCCGCTCGATTCGTGCGGAACTTCCATCCGGTTCACGACCTGCGGGAATAGGTCTCCGGACGGGGGCGTTGGATACTCGCCGGGCCAAGTCGCCGGCAGGCCCTGGTAATCTTGTGGTGTCGGCGCGGTTCGGCGCACTCCACTTCGATCACTTCGGTGATTGTGTTGTGTGTGCGCGGGCTGGTTGCCGGCCACTCCTCGTGCTTATTGATCTTCTTGGTCGGTGGTTTTGCGCCGGGCTGGGGGTTCGGGTAAGTTAGAGGGGTTGCCCCGGAAACGGGGTGGTCGAATTCCTGTCGGTCGGCGGGTTTCGGGTC
>NZ_JBEYWQ010000027.1:0-86842 GCF_040644495.1 Microbispora sp. NPDC046973
CTCCGGCCGGCGCCGGCCGGAGACGCGGAGCACCGCCGATGATCGTCGCGGCGGTGCCGGCGCTGGGCGGTTTCACGGTGCTTCTGGACGGCACCGTGCTGGGGACGGCCCTGCCCACGCTCTCCATGGATCTCGGCGCGTCGTACGCGGACGCGCAGTGGGTGATCACCGCCTACCTGCTGGCCGCGACGATGATCATTCCTGTGACGGGATGGTTGGCCCAGCGGTTCGGGGCGGCGGCGGTGTGGATCACCGCGCTCGTCCTGTCGCTGGCCGGCTCGGCCCTGTGCGGGCTGGCCTGGTCGTTCGGCGCCCTCATCGCCTTCCGGGTGATGCAGGGACTCGGCGCAGGGATGGTCTTCCCGCTGAGCCGCATCCTCGTCGAGGTCGCCGGCCGGGAGCGGCGCGGCCGGGCGATGGCCCTGATCGCGGTGGCCGTACAGGCGGCCTTCATCGCCGGGCCCGTCGTCGCGGGCGTGGTCGTCGACGCGCTGTCCTGGCGGTGGATCTTCTTCCTCGCCGTCCCCCTGCTGCTGCTGACGAGCATTCTGTCCGCCGTGCTCCTGCCCTTGGCGCCCGACCCGAGGGCCGCCGGCCGGCTCGACGTGGGCGGGCTGATCTGCCTGAGCGGCGGGCTGACCGCGGTCGTCTTCGCGCTCAGCCAGGTTGGCGGGCCCGCCTCGGTCGTCACGCTCCAGGTCGCACTCCCCCTGACGGCAGGGGTGGGGCTGCTCGCGGCCTACGCCGGGTGGGCGGCCAGATCCACCAGGCCGCGGGTGGTGGACGTGCGCCTGTTCCGCGACCGCGCGTTCGCCGCCTCGGCCTCCGCGTCGTTGCTCCACCACTTCACGATCTTCGCCGCGGTGTTCCTGGTGCCGCTCTACTTCCAGACCGTCGGCGGCCTGTCGGCCTCGCAGGCCGGGTTGTTCTTCGCCGCGCAGGGGGTGGGCGCGCTCGTCGCGGTGCTCCCGGCCGGCCGGCTCGTCGACCTCTCGCGCAACGCGCGCCTGCCGGTCCTCGCCGGCCTCGCCCTGGTCGCGGCCGGTACGCTTCCCTTCGCCCTCGCCCCGGCGCCCTCGGATCTGACGCTGATGCTGGTCGCGGCCCTGTTCGTCCGGGGCGTCGGGCTCGCGTTCGTCGGCACGCCCCTGATGACGAGTCTCTATCACTCGCTGCCGGATGCGCAGGTTCCGGCGGCGACGACGGCGAACGCCATGGGCGTGCAGTCCGGCGGGGCCGCCGGGACGGCGATGACGGCGGTGGTGCTGGGATGGTTCGCCGTCTCCGGCACCTGGAGTTCGGGATATCGCCCGGCGTTCTGGATGACGCTGGCTGTCGTCGCGCTCACCGTGGTCCCCGCCCTGTTCCTGCCCGCGGGCGGGGCCCGCCGGACGGGCTCCTGACCTCGGCCCCATCCGAGAGGGTGCTGTCGAGGGGGTGCTGTGAAACAAATGTTGCATATGAGGAATACTTAGTCGTTGGGGGGGCAGGGGGGTCTTTCTTAGCGGAGGTCCCTCCGCGACAAGAGAGGTGTGCAATGACCGCGACCGCTACCGAGCGCCGCACTACTGACGGGCTTCCTCACCCATGGCCGGATGACCGCTACGAGGTCAGATGCGACAGGGAGAGCCCGTTCACCGGTAGCCGTGACCGTTACCACTACGCCAAGAACGCCGTGGAGTCGGCGAAAGCGCTGGAGAGAGCGGGGCTCGCCCGCCGCGTTGTGGTCGTCAGGCTGGCGGACGAGACCGTCATCTACGACCGGGTCGGCGACGTGAACCTGCCTCCGGAGTCGTGGTGATCCAGCGTGACATGGTGTGACATGTCCGGTCGCGTCCAGCTCGTATAACGCACGACGACGATCCCCCGGGAGTGTGTCCCGGGGGATCGTCTGTGTAGGCGTGGCCGGTTGCCGCCGCGCGGGGCGTCAGGCGGGCGTGCAGGTGATGCTGGGAGCCCTGTCGCCGCCCCCGCTGGTCATGAGGCCGAACGCGGTCGAGCCGCCCATCGGGATGTCGCCGTTGTAGCTCTCGTTGCCGAACGCGTAGATGCCCGGCAGGCCGATCACAGGAAGCGACACGGCTCCCCCTACCTGCGTGACGACGGTGCCGTCGGTGTATCGCAACGACACGCGCCAGCCTTTGATCGCCGACGACCCGCTGTTGCGCACGGTCACCTGTGCGATCGCGCCGTGGCTCTGCGAACCGCCCCACACGGTGGTGATCGTGTAGGTCGCCGTGCAGCCGATCGAGTCCGCGGCCGCCGGGACGGCCGTGATCCCCGCGGTCGCCAGGACCAGGGCTGCCGTGGCGATCGTCTTTCCGATCATGGATTTCTCCCTTTCTCGGCGCTGACGTGGATGCCCGCCTCCCCCAGAGAGGGGTCCGTCTGGGGAAGGCGGGCGACTGGGGCGAGCCCGGGAGCGCGGGCTACGCGGGGGTGCAGGTGACGGGCGAGGGGACGGTGCCCGAACCGGTGCCGGTGAAGCCGAAGCTCGTGCTGGCGCCGGGGTTCAGGCTGCCGTTCCAGGACAGGTTCTTCACCGTGACGTTCGAGCCGCTCTGGCTGACGGTGCCGCTCCACAGCTGGGAGACGGTCTGGCCGTTCGGGAACGACCAGGCCACCGTCCAGCCCGAGACGGCCGAGGTGCCGGAGTTGCTCACGGTGACGTCCGCCTGGAAGCCGCCCTGCCACGAGTTGGTGACCTTGTACGTCGCGGTGCAGGCCTTGCCCGTCACCGGCGACGGGCTGGGCGACGGCGAGGCCGACGGGCTGGGCGAAGGCGAAGGCGACGGTGACGGTGACGGGGAGGGCGAGGCCGACGGGCTGGCCGAGGGCGACGGGGACGGGGACGCGGACGGCGAGACCGAGGGGCTGGGCGAGGGGGACGGCTCGGTCCCGGGCGCGTTGCCCCAGATCTTCGTCGATCCCGAGTACAGCGTCATGTTCTGCACCGTCACGGGGGTGGACGGCGTGGTGGACACCCCGGTGTACGACCAGTCGTTCGACGGGTCCCACGACCCCGAGCTGGCGATGCGGAACTGCACCTCACGCCGCGACTCCGACTGTCCCTGCGGGGCGATGACCTGGCCGGAGCAGTCGATCGTGACGTAGTAGACCTTGCCGGAGAACTGCGTGGGCCCGGTCGGCGGCTTGCACTGGTTGTAGTTGGCCGTCAGCGTGATCTGGCTCGGCGTGGTGTCGCCGTCGAGGGTGAAGTAGTAGCGGAACGACCCGTCGGTCAGCGCGCGGGCGGGCCAGGCCGAGTGGTTGTAGACCAGCGTCTTGATCTCGGTGAAGTTCTGGCCGGTGGCGTTGAGTGCCGCCTGGAGGTAGATCTCCGGGCCGTCGGGGGTCTCCGCGACCGGGAAGTTCGCCAGCGGCGTGCCGCCGTACTCCTTGTACAGCCGCACGAGCGCGCTGGTGAAGCCGGCGTTGTAGTCGGTGGCGACCTCGTTCATCGTGTAGTCGGCACGGCTGTCGGTGTAGGCGTCGTCGGCCGACTTGGGGCCGCCGACGAGCGCGCCGTACAGGATGTGCCGGCTCTGCTCCGGCTCCCCGTTGAGGTTGTTGGTCCAGGTGCCGTGCGCGGTCCGATGGTGCGGGTTGCGCGGCGGGTTGGTCCCGAAGCCGATCTCGTACGACGACTTGCGCGGGTTGTCGCCGAGCGCGTAGTTGATCTGCCGCACGGCGAAGTCGTGGTAGCGGGCCTTGCGGGTGGCGTCGGTCAGCCCGTCGCTGTAGTAGAGCGCGACGAACGCGGTGTTGGCGGCGTAGCGGAGCGAGCCCCACGAGTCGAGCACGGCCTGGCCGCCGGGGGAGTAGTTCACCCTCTGCCCGTTCACGCCGACCGTCCACCAGTCGAGCCACCGGTTCGCGTCGTCGGCGTACTGCTGCTTACCGGTCAGCCTGGCCAGCAGCGCGTAGGAGCCGTACGACTTGTCGTCCCAGGCGATCGTCCACTTGTACGACTTGGTGGTCGACTGCGGCTCGGTGCCGAGGTTGGCGTAGTACGACTCGGCCTTGGCGAGGTAGGAGGAGTCCTGGGTGGCGCGGTAGAGCCAGATGGCGCCCCACACCAGCTCGTCGTTGTAGCCGCTCCAGGACTTGTAGAAGTTGGCCGCGTCGGTGATGCAGTCGCTGTACTTGCCCCGCACGGTGTCGGCGAACGTGTACAGCTGCTTGGCGTGGGTGAGGAGCTTGTCGGCGTACGACGGGTCGGTGGGCCGGAAGACGATCGAGGAGGCCGCCATCGCGGCCGCCGTCTCACCGGCGAGGTCGGATCCGCCGCACGAAGAGTCGATCTTGTACGAAGGCCTGCTCATCGGCAGCACCTCGGCCGCCCCCCACCAGGCGTGGTCGGCGTTGCCGCTGCCGACCTGGCCGTACAGGACGTTGGGGGAGGGGTGCGCCTTGACGAAGTAGTCGTTGACGAAGCGCAGGCTGTTGAGCAGGTAGGTGAGCTGCCCGGACGAGGCGTAGGCGTCGCGGTAGTCCACCGCGCCCCACGCGAGCATCGTCGCGCTGAACGCCATCGGCAGGCCGAACTTGACGTGGTCGCCGGCGTCGTACCAGCCGCCGGTCAGGTCCAGACCGGCGTCCTTGCCGTCGTTCAGCGCCGAGTTGCCGCGCCAGGTGACGCGGTTGGTGGACGGCAGCGTGCCGGACTGCTGGGCCTCGTAGAAGAAGAGCGACTTCTGCAACGCCTCGCCGTAGTTGAACGCCGGGGCCGCGGAAGCCGACTGGGGGACGGCGGCCGGGACGACCGCCGTGGAGATGATCAGCGCCGCCAGTGCAGGGAACGTACGCCGCATGAAGGTGTGCCTCACATAGGTGGGGGGTCGGGGGCGCGGCGGCGGGTCAGGCGCCGCCGCGCCCCGGCTTACTCGGTCGTGTCCTGCCGGGACACTTCCTGGGGGTGCGGTGAAGGGTCAGGCGACACCGCACCCCGGCTTACGGGGCGTGCTCAGCCGTTGGGGAAGAGCAGGCCGTACTGTCCGAGCGCGGTGGCCACGTCGGTCTGCGCCCAGAAGCGGTGGTAGCGGAAGACCGGCGCCGAGCCGCCGTTCAGGTACGACTGGACCTTCGGCCAGTCCGGGTCGTTCTTGTACCAGGACCGGATGGAGATGAAGGTCGAGTTGCTGTTGATCGGGTCGCCGTTCGGCATCTTGCCGCTCCAGCCGGACGGGACGTAGATCGGGTCGTCGAGGCGGTTGTAGTCGGCCTTGGTCTCGTTGACCGACACGCCCTTGGCGTCCTGGTTGTTCTTCCAGATGCCGTCGAGCAGCGCCTTGGCCGTGCTCTTGGCCTGGGCGTTGCCCGACTTGGCCGCGTAGAACATCAGCGTCTTGGCGTACGAACCGGCCACACCGATGTCGTCGGTGTAGTCGGCGATGGTCACGTGCAGGCCGGTGTTGGCCGGCGGCATGCCCGTGCCGCTGAAGCTGGCGTCCGGCTGGCCGGTCCACCGCAGCGTCGACGGGATCTGGAAGCTGCCGTCGGAGTTGACCGTGGTGCCCGCCAGCGCCCAGGCGACCCACTTGTCGAGGATGCTCTTGGCGTCGGCGTTGCCCGTCGCGTAGTAGTACTCGGCCACGCGCTCCATGGACCACGCCTGGAAGCCGAACCACTGGTTGGACGGCGGGTCGTGGTAGACCGGCTGCCAGTCGTAGGCCATGCCGAAGAACTTCGGCAGGCTCGACGGCGGGGCGGCGTAGTGGCCCTCCCAGCTGTTGGTCGCGCCGCCGGCGATGCCGCCCTCGGCCGACTGCAGCCACTTGTAGAACTGCAGCTGGCGGGTGAGGCTGGTCGACCAGTCGGTGACCGCGGTCGAGCCCTTGGGCTTCAGCGCGCTGACGTTCGACAGCGCCCAGGCCGCCATCGGGTTCTGGTAGCCCGAGTGGTTGTGGCTGGAACCGATGCGCCAGGCCCAGCCGGCCGACGTGTCGTACGCGCCGCCCCAGGCGTAGTACCAGGACAGCAGGTAGTTCGACGCGTTCTTGCCGGTGCCCGCCGGGCAGGAGGTGCTGGTGCAGTTCGGCTGCTTGAAGTACTTGTCGTACATCGAGTAGCGCAGGTAGTCACCCATCTTCGCGGCGTTGGCCACCGCGGTGGAGATCTGCGACTGCTTGCCCTGCTCGGTCGCCCAGGTCAGCGCCCAGTAGGCGGCCTGGACGGCGCGGGCGTCGGCGTCCGGCGCGTTGGTGTACTTCCACTGCTTGGCGTAGCTGCTGTCGCCGGTGAACAGGTCGAGGTACCCGTTCGGGCCGCCGAACTTGAAGGTGTCGCACGACGGCTGCGGGATGGTCTCGAAGACCGACTCCTCGGGCCCGCGCTGGTAGGTGTTGATGTACGCCGGCTTGGTGGTGCCGTCGCCGCAGCGGCCGTAGCCGTAGACGTTGTCGACGTCCAGCAGCCAGTGCATGCCGTAGATGTCGGAGGTGCCGTAGGCGGACTTCAGCTCGCCCGCGATCGGGTCGCTGCCGACGCTGACGCTGTTGTCCAGCTTCGACGGGTACTGGCTGATGTCGTTCCACTCACCCGCGTACGTCGCCGGCTTGCTGGCGTCGTACTTGTCGTTGGTGGGCTGGTCGGCGTGCGACGGGATGATGTACTTCTCCATCGTCGTCCACGCGGTGTTGAACTTCGTCCAGTCACCGGTGATCTTGCCGTACATCGCCTCCAGCCACAGGTAGTAGCTGAACGCCTCGGACGTCGTCTCGTGGCCCTGGTCGGGAGCCTCCACGAGCAGCGTCTCGACCGAGTGGTACGGCACGCCCTGGGGCGAGAAGTACCCGTTGGCCGGGTCGTGGATCTTGTTGTACATCGTCATGAAGTTGTTGATGTACTGGTTGTTCCCCGGCGAGGGGCTCGCCGACGGCGACGCGGACGGCGACACCGAGGGAGAGGCGGAGGGCGAGGCCGACGGCGACGCGGACGGCGACGCCGACGGGCTGGCCGAGGGGCTCGGGGACGGGCTCGGAGAGGGGCTGACGGTCGCCCCGCAGGTCACGCCGTTGATGGAGAACGAGGCGGGCTTGCCGTTGCTGCCCGACCACGTTCCCTGGAACCCGACGTTGGTCGTGGCGCCGGTGCCGAGATTCCCGTTCCACGACATGTTCGTGGCGGTGACGGTGGCGCCGCTCTGGCTCCAGTTCGCCGACCAGCCGTTCGACAGCTTCTGGCCGTTGGGGAAGTCGAACTTGAGGGTCCAGTTGCTGATCGGGTCGCCCAGGTTCTTGATGTCCAGGCTGGCCGTGAAGCCGCCCGATCCGGAACCCCAGGAGTTGAGCGCGTATTGGACGTCGCAGGACACGGCGGCGGACGCGGGAGTCTGCGCCAGCCCGACGAGGAGGCCGCCCGACACGGAGGCGGCCGCCAGCAGGGCGAGCCGTTTCCGCGATCGTGGGAGCGCTCCCGTACTCAGAGCTCTCGTTCGCATTTGAGGAGGGTCTCCAAAAGTGGGTTGGGGGTGGGAGCATCGGGTGAAGAAATGCCAGGTAGCGGATTTCGTGGCCGATGCGGGCAAGGGTGGATCTGAACCGATACGATGGGAGCGCTCCCACCACAGGATTGTGGATTGGGCCCCCGGTATGTCAATGACGGGTTGCCGAGACCTCACGCGGTGACGCCCTCGGGCGGTGAGCCGGGGCCCCTTGCTGGCCTTTTGCCCGCCTCTGGCGGATGTGGCACTGATTCATAACTGAAACTTTCATCTGTAACAGCCTGGCCGTTCACCCCGGCGAGGCCCGTGGTTAGGGCTCTCGGCTGCGGGTAGGCGCTTCCCAACCCTGGAAGGGAGGCAGGCCATGACCATCCAGAAGGAGTCGCCGTCCACGGGCGAACTCGTCCGCCGGCTGTCCGAGGACGTCTCCCGGCTGATCCGCGACGAACTGCGGCTGGCGCGGCTGGAAATGACTCGCAAGGGCAAACGCGCGGGCATGGGCGCGGGCCTGCTGGGCGCCGCGGGGGTCATCGCGTTCTACGGCGGAGGAGCCCTCGTGGCCACGGCGATCCTGGCGCTCGCGCTCGTGCTGCCGGCCTGGGCCAGCGCCCTGATCATAGGCGTCGCGCTGCTGGCGCTCGCCGGGCTGCTCGCCCTGGTGGGCAAGGAGCAGGTGTCCCGGGCGGCACCGCCCACTCCCGACGAGGCGATGCGCAGCCTCAAAGCAGACATCGACGTCATGAAGGAGAGTGCGCGCAGATGACCGAGACCGATCCCGGAGCGGCCCGGCCGAACGCCGGGACCGTGGGTGTGCACAGACAGGACGTGTCCGAGCCGGTCACCGAGCCGGAGTCGCTGAACGCCGTACGGCAGTCGCGGCCCGGTCCCGAGCCCGTCGCCGCGGCCCGCGACACCGAGACCAAGGGCGAGGGCGAGGAGCGGAAGGGCCACGACGAGATCGCCGAGGTCCGCCAGGAGATCGAGCGGACCCGCGACCACCTCGGCGACACGATCGAGGCTCTGGCCGCCAAGGCCGACGTGAAGGCGCGGGCGCAGGAGCGTGTGCACGCGACCACCGCGGCCGCGCGGGCCAGGGTGGCCGGCGTCACCGGGCGCGTGCGCGAGGCCACGCCGCAGCCGCTGCGCGGAGCCGCGGGCAGGGTCGGCGAGCAGGCGAAGCGCCGTCCCGGCCTGATCGCCGCCGCCGGAGCCGCGGGCACCGCGCTGCTGCTGCTGCGCCGGATCACCCGGAGTCAGGGCCGGATGGGGAGGCCCGGCGTGTCCGGCATGTTCCAGAAGACGGGGATCTCCGGCAAGACGGGCATGCCGCGGATGCGCGGCTTCCGCGGAGCCCGCACGGGCAAGGGGATGTTCGGCGCCTTCGGCAAGACCGGCATGACGCGCGGCGGATCGCGGCCGTTCGGCTCCCGGATGTTCGGCGCCAAGAGCAGGTTCGGCGGCATGGGCCCGCTCGGCGGCAAGGGCGCGTTCGGCGGGAAGGGCGCGTTCGGCGGGAAGAGGACGCCCGGCGGCATGAGCGTGTTCGGCCGGAAGAGCGGCATGTTCGGCGGGACGGGCATGCGCGGCATGCTCGGCCGGAAGAGCGGCATGTTCGGCCGGAGGAGCATGTTCGGCGGGACGGGCATGTCCGCCGGTCGCCGGTTGCTTCCGCAGTCACGCCGCACGCTCATGCGGAGGTTCGCTCACCGATGACCGACCCCGAGGACGAGCAGGGGCCGCTGGAGAGGCTGTCGCGCCGCGACTGGATCGCAGTCGTCAAGCGCACGGCCAAGGAGTTCAAGGAGGACAACGTCCCCGATTGGGCGGCCTCGCTGACGTACTACGCCGTCCTCTCGATCTTCCCCGGGCTCATCGTGCTGGTGTCGATACTCGGCCTGCTGGGGCAGGGCGCCACCGACCCGCTGCTCGGGAACATCAAGTCGCTGACGCCGGGGCCGGTCCAGCAGATGCTGCAGACCGGCCTCGCCAACGTCCAGCAGAACCAGGGCACCGCCGGGGTGTTCGCGATCACGGGTCTGCTGCTCGCGCTGTGGGCGGCCTCCGGCTACATGGGGGCGTTCATCCGGGCGACCAACGCGATCTTCGACATCCGCGAGGGCCGTCCGTTCTGGAAGGTGACCCCGCTCCGGGTCGGGCTGACGCTGCTGCTGGTGATCCTGATGGCGGTCTCCGTGCTCGCCGTCACCTTCACCGGCCGCCTCGCCGAGATCGCGGGGAACCTGCTCGGCCTCGGGCCCGCCGCGGTCACCGTCTGGGGCATCGTGAAGTGGCCGGTCCTCGTGCTGCTCGCGGCGGGCATGATCACCCTGCTCTACTACGCCGCGCCCAACGTCCGCCACCCCGGCGTGCGGTGGCTCAGCCCCGGCAGCCTGTTCGCCGTCGTGGCCTGGGTCGTGGTGTCCGCGGGCTTCGGGCTGTACGTCGCGCGGTTCGGCTCCTACAACAAGACATACGGCACGCTCGCGGCCGTGGTCGTCTTCCTCGTCTGGCTGTGGCTGTCGAACATCGTCATCCTCAGCGGCGCGGAACTCGACGCCGAGCTCCAGCGCGGCCGCAAGATCGCCGAAGGCGAGTCCCCCGCGGAGCCGTACGTCGACCCCCGTGACCCCCCGAAGAACCCCGAGCCCGAGGAAGGCCTGAGCGAGGCTCCAGAGACACGGAGTGAAGCGCGCCAGGAAGCCGACGCGCCGTGAGGCCGCACCCGGCATCGACGGACCGATAGGCATAGGGAAAGGCCCGGCCCGGCGCCGGGCCTTTCTCACGACTGTGCGGGCGGGGCGGCGCTGCGGCGGGCGCGGAGCGCGCGGACCCTGCCCCGGCTCGCGCACGCGGGGGACGGGCACCAGCGCCGGCGCCCCGGCGGGTCGACGAAGACGCCCCTGCAGTCGGGCTCGGGGCAGCTCTTCAGGGCCAGCCGGTCGGCGCCGGTCATCTGGTCCACCGCCTGGCGGGCGATCCGGGCGAGCGCGTGCGCCGTGGTCGCCGGGGGCTCGCGCCGCAGCCGGTCCTCGGCGCTCAGCCGGACGGGATCGTCGTGCTCGCCGAGGAACGCGGCCAGGTCGGCCACGGCGCCCACCGGCGGTGGCCGCTCCTCGACCGTGGCCAGCGCGAGCGTGCGCAGCGTCTCCCGCAGCGCCCACGTGCGGCGCAGGTCGTCCTGGCCGGGTGGCCGGACCGGGGACATCTCGCATCGCTCCAGCCAGTCCGCCAGGCGGCCGGGCGTGGCCAGCCGTTCCACCGGCGCCGCGCCGAACGTGCGGCCTCTGGTGGCGAGCAGGTTCAACCAGACGGCGCCGCAGTCGAAGCGGAAGGCGAGCGTGTCGTCTCTGGTCACGAAGCCAGGGTAACGCTTCAGCCGTTACATCCATTACAGTCCTCCTCGTAACGCTCGAAGCGTTACATCGCGAGGAGGAGTCACATGACGACGAGACAGGCGCCGCGGGAGCGGGAGGCCGGACGATGACGGCGGCCGTCCGGACCGTGCTCGGGGACGTGCCGCCCGAGGACCTGGGGGTCTGCGACGCCCACGACCACCTGTTCTTCGCCTCGCCGGCTTTGCCGGGTCAGGAGCTGGACGACGCCGGGGCCGCGCTCGCCGAGCTCGACGCCTTCGCCGCTCTCGGCGGGCGGGCGGTGGTGCAGTGGACCCCCTGGGGGCTGGGGGCGCGGGCGGGAGAACTGCCGGGCCTGTCCCGGCGGTCCGGCGTGCACATCGTCTCCGCCACCGGGCTGCACCAGGCCAGGCACTACGACCCGGACGAGCTGCGGCGCGTCCGCGGCGGGCTGGCCGATCTGTTCGTCCACGAGCTCACCGCCGCTCCCGTGAGGGCGGGCCTGATCAAGGTCGCCGGCGCCTTTCACCGGCTCGACGACCACGCGCGGCACGTCATGACCGCCGCCGCCGAGGCGCACCACGCCACCGGCGCGCCCATCGGCGTCCACCTGGAGGCCGGAACCGCGGCCATGGACGTACTCGACCTGCTGTGCCGTACGCACGGGGTCCCTCCGCACCGCGTGATCCTCGGGCACCTGCACCGCTTCCCGGACACGCGCATCCACCGGGAGGCCGCCGAGGCCGGTGCGTTCCTGGCGTTCGACGGGCCGTCGCGGGCGCACCACGGCGGCGACTGGCGCCTGCTCGACTGCCTGGAGGCGCTGGCCGGCGCGGGACACTCCGGCCGGATCCTGCTCGGCGGCGACACGGTCACCGCGGCGGCCCGGTCCGGCGCCGACGGTCCGGGCATGCCGTTCCTGCTCGGAGGCCTGCGCCCGCGGATCGAGCGGGAGCTCGGCCCCGGCGTCGCGTCGGCGATCTTCGTCGAGAACCCGGCCCGGGCGTTCGCGGCCCAGTGGCGGCGGCCGTGAAACCGGGAAAGGGGCGGCGGCGCAGGCCGGGCTCATCCCGCCGGGAGCTGATCCAGAATAGTCTTCTGGTGTGACGGTCCATGAAGCCCGCATCGGGCGCTACTACGAGGACTTCGTGGTCGGCGACGTCTACCAGCACCCGCTCGGCCGGACGATCAGCGAGGCCGACAACACCTGGTTCACGCTGCTGACGATGAACACCAACCAGAACCACTTCAACGCGCACTTCGCCGCTCGGGCTCCGGTCGGGAAGATCATCGTGAACTCGGGGCTCTCGGTGGCGATCGTGCTCGGGTTGTCGGTCATCGACGTCAGCCAGACGGCCATGATGAACCTCGGCTGGGACGAGATCCGGCTGACCCATCCGGTCTTCGTGGGCGACACGCTGTACGCCGAGTCGGTCGTGGTGGACAAGCGCGAGTCGAAGTCCCGGCCGTACGCCGGCATCGTCACCTGCCGCACGCGGGGCCTGAACCAGGACGGGGACGAGGTGATGTCGTGGCGGCGCGCGGTGATGGTCTACAAGCGCGACGCGCCGCACGACAAGGGGTACTTCCCACGTGCCAAGACCGGTCCGATGGAGGCGTAGTGGACTTCGAGCTGAACGAGGAGCAGCGGCTGTTCCGGCGGACGCTGCGGGAGTTCGTGGACAAGGAGATCGTCCCCGTCGCGTCCGAGTGGGAGCGCACCGGCCGCTATCCGGAGGAGATCGTCCGGCGGTTCGCGCAACTGGGACTGTTCGGCATCACCGTCCCGGAGGAGTACGGCGGGCTCGGCCTCGACCGGGTGTCGTTCGCCCTCGTCTTCGAGGAGATCGCCCGGGGCTGGATGGGCGTGGCGGGAGTGCTCGGCTCCCACTCGCTGTCGACCTGGATGATCGCGAAATACGGCACGGACGAGCAGCGCCGCCGTTACCTGCCCGACCTGGCCGTCGGCGCCCGCCGCACCGGGATCGCGCTGACCGAGCCGGGCGCGGGCACCGACCTGCAGGGCATCGCCACCCGGGCGGTCCGCGACGGCGACCACTACGTCGTCACCGGGACCAAGACGTGGATCACCAACGCGCGGCACGCCGACCCGCTGCCCGTCCTGGTGAAGACCTCGATCGAGACGCCCGCCCACCGCGGGATGTCGGTGCTGCTGGTGGACGCCGGCAGCGAGGGCCTGACCGTCAGCCGCGACCTGCCCAAGCTGGGCTACAAAGGCACCGAGACGTGCGAGGTCGTTCTCGACGGCGTGCGCGTGCCGGCGTCGCTGCTGCTCGGCGGCACGGAGGGGCGCGGCATGCAGCAGGTGCTGTCGGCGCTCGAACTCGGCCGTCTCAACATCGCCGCCCGGGCCGTCGGCGTCGCCCAGTGCGCCTACGACGCGGCCCTGGGCTACGCCCGCGAACGGCACGCGTTCGGGCAGCCGATCGCCGGCTTCCAGGCGATCCAGCTCAAGCTGGCCGACATGGCGACCGATATCCAGGCGGCCAGGCTCATGACCTACTGGGCCGCCGTGCGGTCGGAGGCGGGCCCGGTGCGCAGCGAGGCCGCGATGGCGAAGTACTTCGCCTCTGAGGTGGCGCTCAGGGCGACGCTGGAGGCGATGCGGATCCACGGCGGGTACGGCTACTCCCAGGAGTTCGTGGTCGAGCGTCTCTATCGGGACGCGCCGCTCATGGCGATCGGGGAGGGCACCAACGACGTGCAGCGGCTGATCATCGCCAAGGCCCTCGTCGAGGGCGACGCCACGCTCGGCTGGTGACCGTGGACGGCTGCGTGTTCTGCGAGATCACGGCGGGGGAGCGGCCCGCCCACGTGGTGCTGGACGACGAGGTCGCGGCGGCCTTCCTCGACACCCGGCCGGTGTTCAAGGGGCACGTGCTCGTCGTGCCGCGCGGCCACGTCGAGACCCTTCCGGACCTTCCGGCGGAGGAGGTCGGCCCCTTCTTCGCCCGGGTCCAGGCCGTCGCGCGGGCGGTCGAGGCGGGCACCGGCGCGGCCGGCACCTTCGTCGCGATGAACAACCGGATCAGCCAGAGCGTGCCCCACCTGCACGTCCACGTGGTGCCGCGCAACCGCAAGGACGGCCTGCGCGGCTTCTTCTGGCCCCGGGTCAAGTACGACGGCGACGCGGAGATCGAGGAGTACGCCGCCCGCATCCGCGCCGCGCTGAACGAACCTCCCCGCCTGTGAATCTACAACGTAAAGGCAACCGCATGGACTTCCTCCGCACCCCCGGCGAACGCTTCGCCGACCTGCCCGGCTTCCCCTATGAACCCCGCTACGCCGAGGTGACCGGTGGCGCCCGGATGGCGTACGTCGAGGCGGGCCCGGCGGACGGCCCGCCGGTGCTGCTGCTGCACGGGGAGCCGAGCTGGTCGTTCCTCTACCGGCACGTGATGGCCGTGCTGGCCGAGGCGGGCTGCCGGGCCGTCGCCCCCGACCTGGTGGGCTTCGGCCGGTCGGACAAGCCGTCCCGCCCGCAGGACCACACGTACGCCCGGCACGTGGAGTGGGTGCGGTCGCTCGCCTTCGACGCGCTCGACCTGCGCGGCGTGACGCTGGTCGGCCAGGACTGGGGCGGGCTGATCGGACTGCGGCTCGTCGCCGAGCACCCGGATCGCTTCGCCGGGGTCGTCGCCGCCAACACCGGTCTGCCGACCGGCGACATCCCGATGCCCGAGGTGTGGCACCGCTTCCGGGAGGCCGTCGAGAAGGCGCCCGTGCTCGACATCGCCCGGTTCGTCCAGTCGGGCTGCGTCACCGAGCTGCCCGAGCCCGTACGGCGGGCCTATGACGCGCCGTTCCCGTCGGAGGAGTTCAAGGCGGGACCGCGGGCGATGCCGGGCCTGGTGCCGATCACGCCGGACGACCCGGCGGCCCCCGCCAATCGGGCGGCCTGGCAGACCCTCGTCGCCCTCGACCTGCCGTTCCTCGTCGCGTTCTCCGACCGTGACCCGATCACCGGGGGCATGGCGCCGATCCTGAAGAAGTCCATGCGCGGCGCGGCCGGGCTCGACCACCCTGTCATCGCGAACGCCGGCCATTTCCTGCAGGAGGACGCGGGCCGCGCGCTGGGCGAGGCCGTCGCCGCCTTCGTCCACAAGACGGCCGCCCGGTAGGTCCTGGGACCGGAGTGCCCACCGGTCGGGAGTAGGCTGCGGCGGCGTGGAACCGGTCGTCACCGCGCTCGTCGTCGCCGTCCTCGTCGCCGTGCCGGCCGTCGTGCTGTGGCGGGTGCTGCGAGGCCGGCGCGACCTCGGCAGCAGCCCCGCCGAGCGGGCGACGTTCGAGACGCTGCACACCGCGTCGCTGGCCGCGCCGCCGCTGCGCGCCGGGCTGACCCAGGCCGGAGCGCTCAAGGCGTCGCGGCACCTGCGTGAACTGCTCGGTTCCCCGGCCATCGCCATCACCAACGGCGAGGAGCTGCTCGTCTACGACGGCGCGGGCGACCACCACGCGGCCGAGGCGTTCGAGCACGCCGGGGAGACGCTGAAGGACGGCCGCACCCAGGTGCTCGCGCTCGACTGCACACGGCCCGAGTGCCCCGTCAGGCACGCCGTCGTCGTCCCTCTGACCACCGACGACCGCGTCGTCGGCTCGCTCGCGGCGTACGGCGACCACGCCTCGGCGGGGCTCGTGCGGGCGGCGCAGGAGGTCGCGCGGTGGGTCGACTCCCAGCTGGAGCTGGCCGAGCTCGACCGCTCCCGGACGATGCTGATGGAGGCGGAGGTCCGCGCACTGCGGGCGCAGATCTCGCCCCACTTCATCTACAACTCGCTGACCACCATCGCGTCGTTTGTCCGGACCGACCCCGAGCAGGCCAGGGAACTGCTGCTGGAGTTCGCCGACTTCACCCGCTACTCCTTCCGGCGGCACGGCGACTTCACCACCCTCGCCGAGGAACTGCGCTCGATCGACCGCTACCTCACGCTCGAGCGGGCCAGGTTCGGCGACCAGCTCCAGGTCACGCTGCGGATCGCGCCGGAGGTGCTGCCCGTGGCCGTGCCGTTCCTGTGCCTGCAGCCGCTGGTGGAGAACGCCGTACGGCACGGCCTGGAGGCCAAGCCGGACGTGGGCCGCATCACGATCGTCGCCGAGGACGCGGGCGCGGAGTGCGGCATCACGGTCGAGGACGACGGCGTCGGCATGGACCCCGAACGGCTGCGGCGGGTGCTCGCCGGAGAGGACCGTTCGGGCGCGGGCGGCATCGGCGTCGCCAACGTGGACGAGCGGCTGCGCCAGGTCTACGGCGACGAGTACGGGCTCGTGGTGGAGACCGGTGAGGGCGCCGGCACCAAGGTCACCGTGCGGATCCCCAAGTATCACCCCGGAGTCCAGGCGTGAACGGCGGCATGCGCCGAGAGGACCGTCGCCTGGCCTTTCGAAAGGCTGTGCGTATCCATGTCATTACCGTTGGTGTCCGTACTGGTCAGGCCGCCCATTGCCCGGAGGATCTAAGCTGATGAGCGTGACGATCGAGTTCGACCAGCACGGGACGATGTATCCGTGGACCCGGGACGACACGCGCGACCTGCCAGAAGGATTCCGGTACGAGATCGAGGACGGGAACCTCCTGGTCATGAACTCCCCCGCACCCGAGCACCAGTACGTCGCCAACCGGCTCATGCGCATCCTCGATGACGCGGCCGAGGACGCCGGGCTGGGACCTGATCACCATCGGGCCGGTCGACGTCAACGTTCCAGGCTCGCTGCCCGGCTACCGCAGCCCCGATCCCGTCACCGTGCCGGGCAAGCTGGCCGAGGGCGGCTACGACCTGCTCAAGGGGCAGGACGTCCTGATCGTCACCGAGATCACCGGCAAGGACGCGATCACCCGTGACATGATCACCAAGCGTCAGGTCTACGCGAGCATCGGCATTCCCTTCTACTGGGTGGTCCGCCTCGATCAGCAGGAGCCGCGCCTCATCGTCTTCGAGCTCGCCGCGGGGGAATATCGCGAGCGTCACGACGTGCGGGTGGGTGCGCCGGTGACGATCGACGAGCCGTTCCGGGTGACGATCGACCCCGGGGCGCTGCTCCGCCGCCGTTCGGGCTGAGCTCGGACGACCGCCGCGATCCCAGCCGTAATCCGCTCGTGATGAGGAGGCGTTGACTTACCCGCGTTCCGGTCATCACTCTCTAGGGGATCGGTCGGTGAGAGGGGTGATCGTGAGCGGTCTGCGGGTTCTGGCGGTGGACGACGAGCAGCCCGCGCTGGAGGACGTCGCCTACCTGCTGCGCGCGGATCCCCGTATCGGCGACGTGCTCACCGCCCGCGACGGGGCCGCCGCGCTCCGGCTCCTCGACCGCGCCATCGCGGACGGCAGGCCGGTGGACGCGGTCTTCCTCGACATCCGCATGCGCGGGCTCGACGGGGTGGTGCTGGGCCGGCTGCTGACCCAGTTCAGCCGCCCGCCGAAGATCGTTTTTGTGACGGCATACGAGGACCACGCCGTGGACGCCTTCGAGCTGAAGGCCGAGGACTACCTGCTCAAGCCCGTACGGCCCGAGCGGCTCGCCGAGGCGATCCGCCGGGTGTGCGGCAGCCGGGGCGAGCCGGGGGAGGGGCCGCAGGCGGACACGATCCCCGTCGAGCTGGGCGGCGTCACCCGGTTCGTGGCGAGCACGGAGGTGCGCTACGTCGAGGCGCAGGGCGACTACGCGCGGCTGCACACGGCGACCGGCAGCCACCTGGTCCGCATCCCGCTGGCCACGCTGGAGGAGCGCTGGGCGTCGGCCGGGTTCCTGCGCGTCCACCGCAGCCACCTCGTGGCGGTCAAGCACATCGACGAGCTGCACATCGACTCGGGCAAGTGCGTGGTGCGGGTGGGCGACACCGAGATCCCGGTGAGCCGCCGCCACACCCGGGAGCTGCGCGACCTGCTCGTCCGCCGGGCCCGGCGGGGCCAGACCCGATGACCGGCAAGCCCCGCAGGGCGGGGGCGACCGGCGGGCGCGGACAGGGCGAGGGGGCCGCGCCGATCGGCAAGCCCCGCAGGGTGGTGGTGACCAGTCCGCGCACGGCGGCGGCGCGCAGGCCACGGCATCCCCTCACCCGGGAGATCGACGAGCAGACCCGCCTGGGCGAGGTCTACATGGGCTCCCTGGTGCGGACCCAGTTCCGCCTGGCGTTGTTCGTGTGCAGCCTGCTCGCCTGCGTCGTGGGCGGGCTGCCGCTGCTGTTCCTGCTGGCCCCGGAGCTGCGCGCGGCCGAGCTGCTCGGGCTGCCGCTGCCGTGGGTCGTGCTCGCGGGGCTGATCTACCCCGCGCTCGTCGTGGGCGCCTGGCTGTACGTGCGGCAGGCCGAACGCAACGAGCGCGACTTCGCCGACCTCGTGGAGCGTCGATGAGGACAGGACGCCGATGAGGACGGAGCGCCGGTGAGCCAGATCGCCGCGGTCGTCCTGGTGATGCTGGCGACCGTCCTCATCGGCGCGTTCGGCATCCGGGTGTCCCGCACCACGTCGGACTTCTACGTCGCCTCCCGCACGGTCTCGCCTCTGTGGAACGCCTCGGCCATCGGCGGGGAGTACCTGTCGGCGGCCTCGTTCCTCGGCATCGCGGGGCTGATCCTCACCTTCGGCGCGGACATGCTGTGGCTGCCGGTCGGCTGGACCGGCGGCTACCTCGTGCTGCTGGTGCTGGTGTCGGCGCCGCTGCGGCGGTCGGGGGCCTACACGCTGCCCGACTTCGCCGAGGCGCGGCTGGAGTCGATGGCGGTGCGGCGGCTGTCGAGCGTGCTCGTCGTGCTGATCGGCTGGCTGTACCTCATGCCGCAGTTCCAGAGCGCCGGGCTGGTCTTCCGTACGATCACCGGGGCGCCGCCGTGGGCGGGCAGCCTGCTGGTTGCGGTGGTGGTCGCGACCAACGTGCTGTCGGGCGGCATGCGGTCGATCACGTTCGTCCAGGCGTTCCAGTACTGGCTGAAGCTGACCGCGCTCGCGGTGCCGCTGGCGTTCATGCTGGTGGCCTGGTGGTCCGACGGAAGGCCGGGGCTCGTTCCCGGGGACGAGTGGGTGCTGCCGCTCCACGGACGCGATCACCCCGTCTACGAGACGTACTCGCTGATCCTGGCGACGTTCCTCGGGACGATGGGGCTGCCGCACGTGCTCGTCCGCTTCTACACCAACCCCGACGGCCGGGCCGCCCGCCGCACCACGCTCGTCGTGCTGACGCTGCTCGGCGCCTTCTACCTGATGCCCGCCGTGTACGGCTACCTCGGCCACGTCTACGGCATGCCGGAGAGCGACACCGTGGTCCTCGCGCTGCCGGGGCGGCTGGTCGGCGGGCCCGTGGGCGAGTTCCTGACCGCGCTGGTCACCGCGGGGGCGTTCGCGGCGTTCCTGTCCACCTCGTCGGGCCTGACGGTGTCGGTCGCCGGGGTGATCGCACAGGACATCCTGCGCGGCGGGGTGCGCTCGTTCCGCGTCGCGACCGTGCTCGCGGTGCTCGTGCCGTTCGCGCTGGCGGGTGCGGCCCGGTCGCTGCCGGTGGCGACCGTGGTGGGGCTGGCGTTCGCCGTGGCCGCCTCGTCGTTCTGCCCGCTGCTCGTGCTCGGCATCTGGTGGCGCAGGCTGACGACGGCGGGGGCGATCGCCGGGCTGCTGGCCGGGGGAGGGCTGGCCTGCGCGGCGGTCGTGATCACGATCATCGGCGGCCCGCACACCGGCTGGGCGGGCTCGCTGCTGGCGGAGCCGGCGGCCTGGACGGTGCCGGTGTCGTTCACGGTCATGGTGGTGGTGTCGCTGCTGACGCCGTCGCGGGTGCCGCACGGCGTGGCGCGCACGATGGTCCGCCTGCACACGCCGGAGACGCTGAACGTCGACCGGGGCGACTGGCGCCCGCGTTTCATGTAGTCGAAGATCTTGCTGCGTGCCGCAGTTTCACCGTGTCCGGCGTTTCATGTAACGCGATGCGCGACCGCTCGGCGCGTACAACCGACCATTCGTCGCACGGACGCGCCTTGTGAACGAGCGGGTGGTACGGCTGGGCGACTCGGCGGCCCCCGGGACTCGTCGGCGGACACGGCGCGCTCCTACGTTGAAGTGATCCAGATCACTTTCCGAGGGAGATCTTGTGACCGTCCAGCACGATCCATCGGTCTATGAGCGTATACAGGCGGGTGAGCAGTTCCAGGAGCTGCGCCGCCGCTACCGGTCCTGGGCCTTCCCCATGACCATCGCCTTCCTGGTGTGGTACCTGCTCTACGTGGTGCTGTCCGGCTTCGCCCGGGACTTCATGGGCACGAAGTTGTTCGGCAACATCAACGTCGCCCTTGTCTTCGGCGTGCTGCAGTTCGTGTCGACGTTCCTGATCGCCTGGGCGTACTCGCGGCACGCGGCGGCCAAGCTCGACCCGATCGCCGACGAGCTGCGCGGCGGGGCCGAGAGCCGTGACGAGGTCGGGGAGGGCGCCAAGTGAGCCACGAGACGCTGTCCACGATCCTCTTCCTGGTCTTCGTCGCCCTCACGCTGGCGATCACGTTCTGGGCCAGCCGCAACACCAAGAGCGCGGCGGACTTCTACGCCGGCGGCCGGTCGTTCAGCGGCCTGCAGAACGGCCTGGCGATCGGCGGCGACTACATGTCGGCCGCGTCGTTCCTCGGCATCGCCGGCATCATCGCGCTGTCGGGCTACGACGGTTTCCTCTACTCGATCGGCTTCCTCGTCGCCTGGCTCGTCGCGCTGCTGCTCGTCGCCGAACTCATGCGCAACTCCGGCAAGTACACGATGGCCGACGTGCTGGCGTTCCGGATGTCGCCGCGCCCTGTCCGTACGGCGGCGGGCGTGTCCACGATCGTCGTCAGCATCTTCTACCTGCTCGCGCAGATGGTCGGCGCGGGCGCGCTCGTCGGCCTGCTGCTCGGCGTCCACTCCGCGGCCGGCAAGATCTGGACGATCATCGCGGTCGGCCTGCTGATGATCATCTATGTGGTCTTCGGCGGCATGAAGGGCACCACCTGGGTGCAGATCGTCAAGGCCGTCATGCTGATGGTCGGCGCCGCGCTGATCACGCTGCTCGTGCTCGGCAAGTTCGGCTTCAACCTGTCCGGCCTGCTGGGCGACGCCGCCAACGCGAGCGGCAAGGGCGACGCCTTCCTCAAGCCCGGCCTCAAGTACGGCACCGCCGCCCAGGGGACCTGGGGCAAGATCGACCTGATCAGCCTGGGCCTGGCCCTGGTGCTCGGCACGGCGGGCCTGCCGCACGTCCTGATCCGCTTCTACACGGTGCCCACCGCCAGGGACGCCCGTAAGTCGGTCCTGTGGGGCATCGGCATCATCGGCGTGTTCTACCTGCTGACGCTGGTGCTCGGCTTCGGCGCCGCCGCCGTGGTCGGCTCGGGCACGATCGCCAAGGCGGACAAGGCGGGCAACACGGCGGCCCCCCTGCTCGCTCAGAAGGTGGGCCAGGACCTCTTCGGCGACGTCGGCGGCACGGTCCTGCTGGCGGTCATCGCGGCGGTCGCGTTCGCCACGATCCTCGCGGTGGTCGCGGGCCTGACCCTCGCGTCCTCCTCCAGCTTCGCCCACGACCTGTACGCCCACGTGTTCAAGCGGGGCGCCGCCACCGAGCGTCAGGAGGTCGTGGTCGCCCGCGTCGCCGCGTTCGTGATCGGCGCCGTCGCGATCGCGCTGAGCATCTTCGCCCAGTCGCTCAACGTGGCCTTCCTCGTGTCGCTGGCCTTCGCGGTGGCCGCGTCGGGCAACCTGCCGGCGATCCTCTACAGCCTGTTCTGGAAGAGGTTCAACACGGCGGGCGCGGTCTCGGCCATCTACGGCGGCCTGATCTCCGCCGTGGTGCTGGTGATCTTCTCGCCGGTCGTCTCGGGCGCGCCGACGGCGATGTTCCCCGACGCCGACTTCCACCTGATCCCGCTGTCGAACCCGGGCATCTTCTCGATCCCGATCGGCTTCCTGTGCGGCTACCTCGGCACGATCCTGAGCAAGGAGTACAACGCGTCGAAGTACGCCGAGATCGAGGTCCGCTCGCTCACCGGCCTCGGCGCCGAGGAGGCCACGAGCCACTGACGCCGGCTGCCGGCCACCCGTCGCCGGCCCCCGGCGGTGCCTCCCACCGCCGCCGGGGAGCCGGCCCTGTCCCTCGCGTCATGGTGTTGGGGCGCCCACTCTGGTTATGGTTCGGTCCGTGGACAGCCCTCTCCAGACCGCCAAGGCGTGGTCACGCTCGCGGAGAAGGAAGCAGCCGCCCGACGGCGACGCCCGCACCCGCATCCTCGACGCCGCCGAGGAACTGTTCGCCGGCGGCGGCTACGAGGCCACGCCGACCGCGCGCATCGCGGAGCTCGCCGGCGTGCCCAAGGGCCTGGTCTTCCACTACTTCCCCCGCAAGATCGACGTACTGATCTCGCTGGTGGACGAGCGGACCGTGGTGGTCGAGGAGGAGGTGGAGGCGGTCCCCGGCGACGCGGCCGGCGCGCTGTCGCGGCTCGCCCGCAGGCTGCCGCTGCGCGCGTCCCCCGCGATGCGGCGCATCCTGTTCCGGGAGGCCGACACCCACCTGTCCGTACGGGAGCGCCTGGGCCGCCTGAACACCGAGATCATCCGCCGGGCCAGGTTCGCCCTGGAGCTCGCCCTGCCGGGCGGGCGCGGTGACGCCGCCCGGCTGGAGGCCGCCGCCGCGACCTTCGCCGCGGTCCTGCTCTACCAGGAGAGCATCTGCCTGCTCACCGGCCATCACATCGACCCCGACGCGGTCGCGGAACTGATCGCCAACGCCCTGCACTGACGAAGGGCCGTGCTCCTTCCCGGCGCGATCACGGGCGGTCAGGCGGGCACCATCTCCTGCCGCTCCGCCCGCTCCTCCCGCTCCTCCCGCTCTGCCTGCTCTTCCTGGGGCCGTACGAGAGGAGCGTCGCCGTGCGGGGCCGGGGCGTCCGGGGAGTCGCCGAGCAGGGCCAGGAGCTCGTCCATCGCCTCGCGCAGGTGGCCGATCATGCTCTGGACGTCCGGCAGCCGGGCCGGGCACGCGACGACGCCGAAGTCCAGCCGCCCGTCATAGGAGGCGCAGGTGATGCTGATCCCCCCGGTGGCGTCGGTGACCACCGACAGCGGGTGGTAGGCGAGCATCCTGGCGCCGCACAGGTACAACGGCAGGCGGGGACCCGGCACGTTCGACACGATGAGGTTGACGCCCGCCCCCGCGACCCCCGCGAGGCGGAACACCACCGGCGTGGCGAGCGCCGCGAAGGCGTTCGGCACCATCGCGCACACGTCGTCCAGCCAGGTGCGGTGGGAGACGGCGAAGCGCCGCTTGGCGGTGGCCAGCGCCGAGCGGACGGCCGACAGGCGCTCCCTGGGCGAGGCGACGTCCGTCGCCAGCGGCGTGATCATCGCCGAGATCCGGTTGCCGACCCGTCCGCCCGCGGCGTCCCGGGACGACCCGCCCGCACCCGCCGATCGCAACGCCACCGGCACGGCGGCCACCAGCGGCCGGTCGGGCAGCGCGTCGTGGGCGAGCAGCCAGCGCCGCAGCGCCGAGGCGCACAGCGTCATCACCACGTCGTTCGGGCCCATGCCGAAGGCCCTGGCCACCCTCCTGACCTCCGCCAGCGGCACGGAGCCGAGGGCGACCTCCCGCTCCCCGGAGATCGGGCCGTTGAACGGCGTGCGCGGCGCGACCAGCGGCGGTGTCTCGGGCAGCGGGCGCGCGTCTCCCGCGAGCGCGCGGGCGGCCTGGGCCACGAGCCGGGCGTCGGGCAGCGCCGCCACCACCGGGATCGTGTCCAGGTCGGCGGCGGCGCGGGCGAGCGAGCACAGCGTCTCCACCGGCTGGACGATCGACCGGGTGATCGCCCCGGCGAGCATCGCGAGCAGTCCGGGCGGCTGTGACGGCGCCGGGGCGGGCGGCGCCTCCACCCGGCGCGGCTGCGGCGACGGGTCGAGCAGCGCGGTCAGGATCTCCGAACCCGACACGCCGTCGATCGCACAGTGGTGCACCTTCGTGTAGAGGGCGCAGCGGCCGCCCTCCAGGCCGTGGATGAGGTGCGCCTCCCACAGCGGCCGCCCTCGGTCGAGCCGCCGCGCGTGGACGCCCGCCACGTACGCCGCCAGTTCCCGCTCCCCGCCGGGTGCTGGGAGGGTCGCCTCGTGCACGTGCGCGCCGAGGTCCACGTCCGGGTCGTCCAGCCAGTACGGCCGGTCGAGCCCGAAGGGCACGTCGGCCAGCCGCATCCGCAGCGGCGGGGCGAGATGCAGCCGCTCGCGCAGCAGGGCGAGCAGCGCCTCCCTGTTCAGGGCGCCGGAGGGCGATGTCGACGGGTCGAGTATGGCGACGCCCGCCACGTGGGCCGCGGTCGTCGCCGACTCCACGCTCAGGAACTGCGCGTCGAGTGCCGTCAACTGGCGCATCTCGTCATCCTCCCGCTCACGCCGCCCGATCCGCCGCCGGTTCGCCACCGGCCCCGCCGCCCGCGAGCACCGCCTGGGATCATGCCCCCGGCACCCGGCGTCGTACGCCCGGTGGCCGCCCACCCGCGGCGATCCTCTGGCGCACGATAATCGCCCGCCTGCACACCGTGACCATCATCGCCACGCCGCGTTACCGCCGCATTTCTCCCACGTGCCGCCGGGGGATGTTCAGGCGCGCCCGTGACCGTCCCGAGAGGGTCGGCGGCCCGAGCCGGAGAGCGCGAAGTCACCAGAACACGCGCGAGCCAGATTTTAGTTTTCTCGTTTCCTCCAGCTCAAAGGCGCTTTTCTTCGGTAGGCGATCAAGCTTGCTCGAATTCGCCGCGAAAGCCCACGCTCTCGCACACACCCGTGTTCTCGCGCGTACGCGGGCTCACCGCGGTGCCGCTGGACGGGGTGTCGCTGGTGGTGGTCGGGTACTGCTGGCTTGGCGTGATACTCGATGTGGCGATACCCGGCCCGGCCGCTGTTCGGTCTGAGCGGCGAGTATCGCGCGTCGTGGGGTGGGCCGATGCTCGCAGGCGCCTGGGCCGTGCGCGCGCTCGCCGGCATCGCTCTCTGGCTGATCGTCCCGTGGATGCTGCGCGGCTATATGGCACTGTGGCGCCGAATCGCCGGCAGCTGATGCCTTCCTGGTGCCTCTTCACGGTCGCGCTCAGAATCGAGATTCCCTGATTGACCGGCTTATGCACGGCTGAACTCGACCGGCCATCATGCGCTCGTAGCGTTCACCGACGCGTTCGTCCGGGGCGCCGCGACGAAGGGCGGTGCGAAGTGGCGGGCGGGATGGGACGCGCGAATCCGGGTCAGGGCTTGCGGGCGACGCCGCCGAAGCAGGCCACCTCGCGGGGCTCGCCCCACGGGTTGTCCTCCGCCCGCCATCGCGACACCGAGACGATGCCGGGGTCGAGCAGCTCAAGGCCGGTGAAGTAGCCCTCGATCTGCTCAGGGCTTCGCGGCGTGTAGGGGGTGGCGCCGCTGCCCGCGTTGTAGCGGCCGAGCGCCTCGACGTACGCAGGGTCGGTGTCGGAGCCGTCGTAGAGCGCGAGATAGCTGCCCGAGGGCAGGGCCGCCAGCAGCCGGCGCACGATGTCACGCGCCTCGTCGTAGTCCGCCACCAGGCCGAGGATGCCCATCAGCATGAGCGCGGTCGGCCGCGTGAAGTCGAGCGTTCCGGCCGCCTCCCGCAGGATGCGGCCGGGGTCGCGCACGTCGGCCTCGATGTAGTCGGTCGCCCCCTCGGCGGTGCTGGTCAGCAGCGCCTGGGCGTGCACCAGCACCAGGGGATCGTTGTCGACGTAGACGATCCGGGACGCCGGGGCCAGCCGCTGGGCGACCTCGTGGGTGTTGTCGACGGTGGGCAGGCCGGTGCCGATGTCGAGGAACTGGCGGATTCCCGCCTCGCCGGCGAGGTATCCGACGGTGCGCACGAGCATCTGCCGGGACTGGCGGGCGATGTCCACCATCCCGGGGAAGACGGCGCGGATCCGCTCTCCCGCCTCTCTGTCGACGGGGTAGTGGTCCTTGCCGCCCAGGAAGTAGTTCCAGACGCGTGCCGAGTGGGGCACGCTGCTGTCGATCCTGCGGACGCCGGCGTCGCCGGCGGGAGGGGTGTCGCTCATGGGGGCCTCGGAGTGGTCGGAACGGAGAGAGGACCGCACCCGCGTCAATGATCTCCGCTCGTTGCGGGCAGATCGCGCGTCGCGCCCATCCTTTCCGATCAAGCTCCGGCACGCAACCACACCGGCCGGGCTCAAAACGACGATTACGGACGTGTTCGCCCGCGCTACGATCCGGTGACCGGAGGCGTCGGCGTACGGCCGGTGCCGGCGAGACCCGTATCGGGGAGGACAGGGATGATCTCGGCTCGGCCGGAGGCTGCGACTTCCCCGGACGCACGGCCGGTCGCGCCGCGGGGCGGGCCGACGGTGGTGCGCATGATGCTCGGCGCCCAGCTGCGCCGGCTTCGCGAGGCCAGGAACATCAGCCGCGAGCAGGCCGGGCACGCCATCCGCGCCTCCATGTCGAAGATCTGCCGGCTGGAGCTGGGCCGCACCCCCTTCAAACGGCGCGACGTGGCCGATCTGCTCACCCTGTACGGCGTCGTCGACGGCGGGGAGCGGGAGACGATGCTGGCGCTCGCCGAGCAGGCCGGCACCCCCGGCTGGTGGCACCAGTACAACGACCTGCTGCCCGGCTGGTTCGAGGTCTACGTCGGGCTGGAGGAGGCGGCGGCCACCATCCGCACCTACGAGGTCCAGTTCGTGCACAGCCTGCTGCAGACCGAGGACTACGCGCGGGCGACGATCCGGCTGCGGCACCGCGGGACGACGGAGTCCGACGTCGACCGCCGCGTCGGCCTGCGCATGCGGCGTCAGCGGCTCCTGGACCAGGCCGACGGGCCCCGGCTGTGGTCGGTGGTGGACGAGTCGGCGCTGCGCCGTCCGCTGGGCGGCCGGGCCGTGCAGCGCCGCCAGATCGAGCACCTGATCGAGGTTGCCGCGCGTCCGAGCGTCACCCTGCAGGTCCTGCCCTTCCATGCAGGGGGCCACCCCGCGGTGGGCGGCCCCTTCACCATCCTGCGGTTCGCCGAGCCCGACCTGCCCGACGTCGTCTACCTCGAACAGCTCAGCAGCGCGTTGTACCTCGACAAGCAGGAGGACGTGGACGACTACACCGCCGTGATGAACGACCTCAGCGTGCAGGCCGAGTCGGCCCGCGACACCGTGACCTTGCTGCGCGCGATGCTCAAGGAGCTGTGAGGCGCGGAGCCGTGCGGCGGGAGAGCCTCCGGGTCAGCCCCTGCCCAGGTGGGCCAGCAGGCGGTCGAGGGGCCAGGTGTTCACCACGTCGTCCGGGGTGAGCCAGGCCCGCTGCGCGATGCCCACGCCGAACCTCTGGTGGGCCAGATGCGGGACGGCGTGGGAGTCGCTGTCGATGGAGAACCTGACCCCGTGGTGACGCGCGAGCCGTACGAGGTCGGAGGGCAGGTCGGCCCGGTCGGGGTAGGAGTCGATCTCCATGATCGTGCCGGTCCTGGCGGCGGCGCGGAACACCGCGTCCCAGTCCGCGTCCACCGGCGGCCGCTTGCCGATCTTCCGGGTCGTGGGGTGGCCGATGACGTGGACGTGCGGGTTCTCGCACGCCGCGATGAAACGGCGGGTCATCTCCTCACGCGACTGAGTGAAGTGCGAGTGCACCGAGGCGACGCAGACGTCGAACCCGGACAGCACCTCGGCCGGCCAGTCCACCGAGCCGTCCGGGGCGATGTTCAGCTCGCTGCCGTGCAGCAGCCGCATGTCCGGATATCTCGCCTGCAGCTCCTTGATGCGGGCGCGCTGGGCGAGGGCCTTGTCGAGGGTCATCCGCTGCATGACCAGGTCGGGCGCGTGGTCGGTCACCGCGTAGTAGGAGTAGCCGCGCATCGCGGCGGCGGCCACCATGTCCTCCAGGGAGGCGATGCCGTCGGTGAGGTCGGTGTGGGTGTGCAGGTCGCCCCGCAGGTCGTGCAGCTCGACCAGGCGCGGCAGCTCGCCCCGCAGCGCGGCCTGAACCTCGCCGCCGTCCTCGCGCAGCGCCGGGTGCACCCACGCCATGCCGAGCGCCCGGTAGATCTCCTCCTCGGTCTCCGAGGCGATGAGCCGGTCGCCGTCGAACAGGCCGTACTCCGACAGCTTCCAGCCCTTCTTGACCGCCATCTCCCGGATGCGGACGTTGTGCTCCTTGCTGCCGGTGAAGTAGATCATGGCCGCGCCCCACGACTGCGCGGGGACGAGCCGCAGGTCGACCTGCAGGCCGCGGTCGGTCCTGACCGAGGTCTTCCGCTCGCCCTTCGCGATGATCTCCGTGACGTACGGCTGTCGCGCGAACAGCTCCATCAGGCCGGGGTCGCCGACGGCGAGGATGTCGATGTCGCCGATCGTCTCGCTCATCCGGCGCAGCGACCCGGCGAAGGCGATCCGGTCGGCGGGCAGCGAGGCGATGACCCGCTCCGCGAGATCCGTCGCGATGCCGAGGTGGACCCGGTCGCCCGACCGCTCCATGTGCTCGATGCCCTTGAGCAGGTTCTCCTCGGTCTTGGCGCCGAAGCCGCGCAGGCCCTTCAGTCGGCCGGCCCGGATCGCGTCGGCCAGCGCGGCGGGGGAGTCGATGCCGAGCTCCTGGAACAGGAACAGCGCCTTCTTCGGGCCCAGCGAGGGGATCCGGGTCAGCCTGCGCACGCCGTCGGGCACCTTGCCCCGCAGGTCGTCGAGCTGGCGGAAGCTGCCGCGCGCGAGGAACTCCTCGACCTTCTTGGCGATCGCCTCGCCCACGCCGGGGATCGACCGCACGTCGGTCTCCCCGAGGTCCTCGGGGAACCCCGCGATGGCCTTGGCCGCCTTCTGGTAGCTGCGCACCCGGAAGGCGTCCCCGCCGTTCAGCGCGAAAAGCTCGGCGTACTCCTGCAGCGCCGCGGCTGCCTCATCATTGGCCCGTCCCATGCGTCTCAGGGTAGGAGAAGCGGCAGCGCGCGTTGAAACGATCGGATCCAGTACGGCCAGGTGTGGGTGCCGTTTCCGTAGAAATCCGTCGTCACCGTCACCCCGGCCTTCTTCGCGGCCCTGGCGAAGTTCAGGTTCTGCCGCATGATCGCGGCCTCGGTGCGATCGGCCGGTCCGTCCCCGTGGTCCAGCGGGCCGGGCTCCCCGTCGCCCGCGGACGCGTAGAGGCGCACGCCCTTCAGCCTCCCGGCCAGGTCGGCGGGGTTGTGCTCCGGCCAGGCGCTCGGGTCGCCCCACAGGTCCTCGGTGTCCACGCCGTTGTCCGCCATGAACCTCCGATATCCGGAGACGTCGTCGCGGGTGTCGAGGACCCCGGAGAACGATGCCGCGGCCTCGAACACACCCGGATGCCGGGCCGCGTAGACGAACGCGCCGAGGCCGCCCATGGAGAAACCGGCGACCGCGCGGCGCGTGCCGACGCCGTACCGCGGCTCGACCAGGCGCGGCACCTCGGTCGTGTGGAACGTCTCCCAGGCGGGGCCGTCGCGCCAGTCGGCGTACCAGCCCATCGAACCGCCCTCGGGGACGATGACGACGGCGTCGAGGCGGGCGGTCAGCCGAGCCACCTCGCCCGTCCTGAGCCAGTCCCAGCCGCCGCCGGCGCAGCAGCCGTGCAGCAGATACAACGCGCGCCAGCCGGTGGAACCCGGCTTCCAGGCCGCGGGCTTCAGCACCCACACCGAGCGCCGCGCGCCCGTGGCCGGGGAGTCGATCACGAGTTTGTCCGTCCGCCCGTCCACGGCCTCCTGCGACACGATCGTGGCCGAACCCGGGGGACGGACGGGCGGCGGCGCCGCGGGCTCGGCGGCGCTCCGGCAGCCGGTCACCATGACGACGAGGACGAAGCACGTGAGGATCTTCTTCACGAGGAGCCGTATGTCATATCGGTCATCCGCCGTCAACGGTGGAGAAGGGCTTCGCGTAGACGAAAGGCCCGCGCGGCGGCGGGTCCGGATCAGCATCCGCCCAGCCTCCCGCCCGCCCGCGTGACCCGGCAAGGGATCAACGGGCCGAACCGGCCGTGGAGAGCGGATGGGAACGCGTGGAGCGGTGGTGCGCTCCCGGCGGCATCGCCAGGTGAACGTCGAGTTTTCCACACTATCGGCACCGCTATCGATGTGAATCCGCCACAAAACCCGCTATAAGCGTCAGTTCACCACTACCGAAGGCCGTATTTGGTGCCTTTTGGGGGAATTGGCGCGACATTCGAGTTCTCGGAAGTTCGGCCGGGTGCAGGCCTGGCCGCGGGCCGACCGATGATCGGCCGCGAGGCTTGACCTGAATCCCGGTGGACGAATACCGTTTCTCCGAAAATTACTACAAATACCACGAAAGTATCGGCCGCCTCGCGGACGATGAGCACCATCTCGTCGTGGTCAGCCGGCCGCCCATGTGTCCTCGTGTCGATCAGGGGACAACAGTAAGGAGCACTGATGCCAGAGCTGACGGACCCCGAGCCGGCCGCCAGGCCCGTCCCGCGGATCAACACCGCGGTTCCGCATCCGGCCCGGATATACGACTACCTGCTGGGCGGCAAGGACAACTTCGCGGCCGACCGCGAGGCGGCCGAACACCTTCTGAAAGTTTCGCCGGGCACCCGCGAGGGCGTGCGGGCCCACCGCGCCTTCCTCCGCCGGGCGGTGCACCATCTCGCCACCGAGGCGGGGATGACGCAGTTCCTCGACATCGGCACGGGCATCCCCACTCAGGGCAACACCCACGAGATCGCTCAGCAGGCCAACCCCGAGGCCCGGGTGGCGTACGTGGACAACGACCCCATCGTGCTGGTGCACGGCCGTGCGCTGCTGACCGGCAGCGCCAGGGGGATGACCTCGGTGATCGAGGCCGACATGCGCAAGCCGGAGACGATCCTGTCCCACCCTGAGGTCCGGGCCGTGATCGACTTCGACCGTCCGGTGGCCGTCATCATGGCGGGCGTCCTGCACTTCATCACCGACGAAGAGGACCCGTACGGCCTGGTCGAGACCTTCAAGGCCGCCGTGCCCTCGGGCAGCCGTCTGCTGCTGTCGCACATCACGCTCGACTTCGCCCCCGAGGTGCGCGAGGAGGACTTCACCAAGCCCTACGACAACAGCACCGCGCCGATGGTGCCGCGCACCCTCGACCAGGTGCTGCGGTTCTTCGAGGGCTGGCAGGTGATCGATCCGGGTGTGGTCGAGGTGGTGCGCTGGCGGCCGGACGAGCGCGAAGGCCGGGAGCGCATTCCCGGGGGTCACGCCTGGGCCTACGGCGCCCTCGCGGCGAAGCCCTGAACGAGAAGGACCTGACCGAGGAAATGTACGGTCCCGCGAATGGCCTCCGGTGCGGCGCGCGCACCGGAGGCCATCGCTTGCGGCTAGAGGGAACTTAAGGGGAAAGGGTCAGCAGGTGGAGCCGGTCTGGGGGAGCGGCCCCGCCGGGCTCACTGCGCGAAGGTCCACTTCTGGTTGTTGCCGCCCCAGCAGGAGTACAGCTGGATCTGGGTGCCGTTGCCGGTGCCCTGTCCGACGGCGTCCAGGCACAGGTTCGACTGGACACCGACGATGGTCCCGTCGGAGTTGAGGCGCCACTTCTGGTTGTCGCCGCCCCAGCAGGAGTAGATCTGGACCTTGGCGCCGTTGCCGGTGCCGGCCGCGTCCAGGCACTTGTTGCCGTAGACCCGCAGTTCCTGGGCGGAGGTGTAGGTCCAGGTCTGGTTGGTCTGGCCGTTGCAGTCCCACAGCTGCACCTGGGTGCCGTCCGTGGTGCTGGCGTTGGGCACGTCGAGGCAGCGGCCGGAGCCGGTATTCCTGATCGGCCCGGTGCCGTTCCCGCCACCGGGGGTGGGCGAGGTGCCGGGGCTGGGCGACGTGCCGGGGCTCGGCGAGGTGCCGGGGCTGGGCGACGTGCTCGGCGTGGCGGCGTTGAGGGCGTTCAGGACCGAGGTGTAGGCGGCCTTCTTGTTGCCGTTGCTGTCGAACAGCAGCGGGCTGGTGTTCGCGCCGAGCCAGGAGTCGCTGTCGCGCACGCCCCACACCGTGATGCCGATGCACCGCGAGACCGCCAGGCAGTCGTTGACCACGCTGGCGTAGGTCGAGGCGGAGCCGCCCTGGATGTCCAGCTCGGTGATGGCCACGTCGACGCCGAGGGCGGCGAAGTTCTGCAGGGTCTGGCGGTAATTGGAGGGGTAGGGGCTGTTGCTGTTGAAGTGGGACTGGAAGCCGACGCAGTCGATGGGCACGCCGCGGGACTTGAAGTCCTTGACCATGTTGTAGACGCCCTGCGTCTTGGCCCAGGTCCAGTTGTCGGTGTTGTAGTCGTTGTAGCACAGCTTGGCCGCGGGGTCGGCGGCGCGGGCGGTGCGGAAGGCGACCTCGATCCAGTCGTTGCCGGTGCGCTGGAGGTTGGAGTCACGCCGGCCGCCGCCGCTGTCGGCGTAGGCCTCGTTGACCACGTCCCAGTAGGGAATCTTGCCCTTGTAGTGACCCATCACGCCGTTGATGTGGTTGATCATCGCCTGGCGCAGGGCGCTCCCGGACAGGTTCTGCATCCACTGCGGCTGCTGGGAGTGCCACGCCAGCGTGTGGCCGCGCACTCGCTTGCCGTTCTGCACCGCCCAGTTGTAGATCCGGTCGGCGTTGGTGAAGTTGAACTGGTTCTGGTTGGGCTCGGTGGCGTCGATCTTCATCTCGTTCTCGGCCGTCACCATGTTGAACTCACGATTCGCGATCGTCGTGTAGTTCGAGTCGCCGAGTTTGCCGCCGGCGATGGCGGTGCCGAAGTAGCGGCCGGTCTGAGCGGCAGCCGCACCGAGCGTGCTCGCCGCGGCGTCGGCGGGGACCGTCACCGTCACCACTGCCGTGGCCGCGGTGAGCACGCCGAGAGCGCCGGCGACCAGAGCCCGGCGCAGCCGGGATCCGGGCGGGGGCATGACGTTTGCGCCCATGTCTGAGCCTCCATAACTGAATCACCGAGGGGAACGTGGAGGTTCCCGTGAGATCGACGCCGCGCATCCTCGCTTGAGGGCGCACACCACCCGGGCGTCGTGATCGGCGGCCCCCTGCCGTGCACCACCACTTGGGGCGGGGGACCGCCTCGGAGGATCAGTGTGGAAACCTCCCCGAAACTTGTCAAGCCTTCAACGGAAACTTTCGGCTATATGGTCGAGGTTGGCGTGGAAAATCGGTTAAGCAAAGGCCATCTGCGGTCCCGAAACTTTCGGCGATCGGTTGCCGGGCCGGAAAGGGTGGATGAAAGTTTCAGGACAGGGCTCTCGCCGGGTTTCGGGCCAGTGGGATAACGCCCAGTTAAGCCACGCTCGGACCCCGAGCGGCGACGCGAAGACCTGACCGGACCATTGACAGCGGCCGTCCGCCTCGTATTGGCTCCGCCCCACACCACCTCCACGCACCCCGATGGAGAGGAGAGCCGATCAGCAGACGCTTTGTGAACGCTAACAGCCTCGACAACGGTCGCTTACCACCGTCGCCCCGCCCGTCCGGCGGGCGCGCAAGATGCTCGGCCGGTGTTCCGCCACCTCGATCACCGAGCGGCGGTCGGGGGAGGAGCGCGGTGGCACTACCCTGCCAGGGTGAGCGTGGAAGTGTCCGTGGTGGTCCGCTATCGCAAGGCCGTGACGTACGGCGTGAACGCGCTGCTCGGCGCGCTCGAGACCGCGAAGGCCGAGTGCGATCTGCGGCTCGGGACCACCCCCGAGGAGACCGCGGAGCACATCGCGGCCAGCCCCGCGGACCGTGTCCTGGTCCTCTGGTCCTTCTACTCGCCGGACGCCGAGGCGATGGCCGCCGAGCTGGCCACCGTACGGGCCCTCGCCGACGACCCCCGCGTCCTGCACATCGCCGGCGGGGTGCACGCCACCGCCGAGCCGCAGCAGGTCATCGACGCCGGCTGGGACCTCGCCGCGATCGGCGAGGGGGAGCCCACCATCGTCGCCCTGGTCGAGGCGCTGCGCGCGGACCGGCCGCTCACCACCGTGCCCGGGCTGGCGCTGCGCGACGGCGACGGCACGGCGCTGCGCACGCCACCGGCCCCGCAGCTGCCGCTGGACGCCTTTCCGTCCTTCCCCGACCGGCGCCGCCACTTCGGGCCCATCGAGATCACGAGGGGCTGCGCCTACACGTGCCGCTTCTGCCAGACGCCCTTCATGTTCGGCGGCAGGTTCCGGCATCGCAGCGTGGACAGCGTGCGCGAGCACGTCCGCCGCATGGCCGCCCACGGCCTGCGCGACGTCCGTTTCATCACCCCCACCTCCCTCTCGTACGGCACGCAGGGGCCGGAGCCGGCGCTGGACGCCGTGGAGGAACTGCTGGCGGGCGTGAAAGAGGAACTTCCCGCGAACGGGCGGGTGTTCTTCGGCAGCTTCCCCTCGGAGATCCGTCCCGAGCACGTGACGCCGGAGGCGATGCGGCTGCTCAAGCGATACGTGGCGAACGACAACGTCATCATCGGCGCGCAGTCGGGCTCCGACCGCGTGCTGGCCGCGGCCGGCCGCGGCCACGGCAGCGCGCCGGTGCGCGACGCCGTGCGGATCGCCGTGGAACACGGCTTCCGCCCGAACGTCGACTTCATCTTCGGACTGCCCGGCGAGTCGTCCGAGGACCAGGACGCGTCCCTGCGGCTCGCCGCGGACCTCGCCGATCTCGGGGCGCGCATCCACACCCACACGTTCATGCCGCTGCCCGGCACGCCGTGGCGGGACGCCGAGCCCGCGTTCATCCCGCTGGACACGATGCGGGAGCTGGACCGGCTCGCGCAGCGCGGCGACGCCTACGGGCACTGGCGCAAGCAGGCCGAGCACGCGGCGCGGCTGGCCGAGACGGCCAAGGCCTACCCGCGCCGCGCGCGGCGCCGCCGCACCACCGACCGCTGACGTCCCCGCCCTCAGCCTCCGCCTTCAGTTTCCGCCGTCAGTCCCCGCCCTCGCCGGGCCCGTCCCGGGCCCGGCGAGGGCGGGCCTCGCGATCAGAACTGCTGCGGCCGGGCCTGGTACGGCTCCTCCAGGAAGGCGATCTCCTCGTCGGTGAGCTTCAGCTCGACCGCGGCGAGCGCGTCGTCCACGTGGTGGCCCTTGGTCGCGCCGACGATCGGAGCGGTCACGGCCGGGCGGCTGAGCAACCACGCGAGGGAGAGGGTCGCGGGGGAGACGCCCCGCTCCCCGGCGGTGCGCGCCACCCGCTCCAGGATCGCCTCGTCGGCGGGCCCGCCGTACAGCTGCTCCTGCCTCGCGCCGTCGCCGACCTGCCGTACGGTGTCGGCCGGCTTGCCCGCGCGGGCGAGCAGGCCGCGCGCGAGCGGGCTCCACGGGATGAGCCCCACTCCCTGGTCGAGGCACTGCGGGATCATCTCCCGCTCCTCCTCGCGGTGCAGCAGGTTGTAGTGGTTCTGCATCGAGACGAACCGGGCCCAGCCGTTCCTGTCCGCGGCGTGCTGGGCCTTGGCGAACTGCCACGCCCACATGCTGGAGGCGCCGATGTAGCGGGCCTTGCCGGCCCTGACGATGTCGTCGAGCGCCTCCATGGTCTCCTCGATCGGCGTCTCGTCGTCCCACCGGTGGATCTGGTAGAGGTCGACGTAGTCGGTGCCGAGGCGGGCGAGGGAGGCGTCGATGGCCGACATGACGTGCTTGCGGGACAGGCCGTAGTCGTTCCTGCCCTCGCCCATCGGGAAATAGACCTTGGTGGCCAGCACGTAGTCGTCGCGCCGGGGGAAGATCTTGCGCAGCAGCCGCCCGGTGACCTCCTCGCTGACGCCTCCCGAGTAGACGTCCGCGGTGTCGAAGAAGGTCACGCCGCCCTCGGCCGCCTTGCGCACGATGGGCTCGGCCTGCTCCTCGTCCAGGACCCAGCCGCCCCACTTGGCCGGTTCGCCGTAGCTCATCATGCCCAGGCAGATCCTGCTGACCTTCATGCCGGTGGTGCCAAGTCGTCGATACTCCATGGCAGCACCCTATTTGCCCCATCACTTCGCCGGGCGGGACGGGTGTCCGTCCGGGGTCGCACCGGCCGCAGGGCCCCGGCCGGGGATCTGCGGCGATCCACGCGGGCGCAACCCGCACGCGGCCGGGGGTGCGGCGAGTCACCAGCGCAGCGCGGTGAAGTCGACCGGCCGGGGGGAGAGCCGCCCCGTGCGGCCGGCCAGGTCGTGCATCCGGCGGGCGAACTCGTCGGCGGGCAGCCGCTTGCGGTCGCCGTGGCCGGGCAGCAGCCATTCGAAGCGCACCCGCGGTGCCGTACGGGCCAGCGACGCGGCCAGTTCCTTGACGGAGTACCAGGTGACCGACTCGGCGACGGCGATGTCCCCGTCGGTGCGGGACCAGTAGAAGCTGTCACCGCTGAAGCAGTAGGTCTCGTCGGCGAGGTACAGCACGCTGCCCCTGGTGTGTCCGGGCAGCGGATGCGCTGTCACGCCGCCGGCGATCTCGACCGGCTCGGTGCCCCGGAGGACGGCGTCGGCGTCCGGCGCGGCGGCCAGGTCTCCTTCGTGGATCCACAGGCGGGCGCCGAACCGGTCGGCGTATTCGCGGCCGTGCGCGGCGTGGTCGCGATGGGTGAGCAGCACGTCCGTGATCGGGCCGAGGGCGGCGTATCTGGTGGCCAGCGTGGAACTCCAGCGCGGCGTGTCGATCATCATCAGGTTTCCGTCAGGACGGCGCAGCAGATAGGAATTCGCGCCGGCGGTGTGCCGCGAGTTGTGGCCGCACAGGTGCACGTGCTCGGAAAGGCGGAGGGGGAAGGGATCGAAATCCGGGTCCGGCCCGCGCGCTCCGCGCCGGATCGACCGGGTGTGACAGGCGAAAGCCGCGGCGTACAACGCCTTTTCCTCCGCGTCCGTGCGTGGCTGGCGGACGACCGAGGAGCGGCCGTCGACCTCGGCGACCAGTCCCGGTGCGAGCTGCCGGGCGACGTCGCAGTTGGTGCAGCGACGATCGACGTGCCAGACGGCGTCGGCCGAGTGCTCGTTCATGACGTGGTCCCTCCGCGCGCGGCGCAGACTGGTGAAATCGGCGGCCAATTGAATATCACGAGCCACGTAACAGAACAAATCAACGAATGCTGTTGACTTTTCCGGAGACGGTCGCTCTCGGAGGCCTCTTCTATGTGCGGTTGACAATTCCGAAAATAGTGCTCTGCTTGCCGCTTTCGGGTAAGGGCATTGTCATGATGCGCTCAACGACCGTGGCAGGCTTCCCCGTCCGGGCTCAGCGGCGGGGACTGGGGGTCGTCCTGACACGCCGGCAGCCCGCGGGGTCGTGACGTTCGCTAGCGTGCGGGGCTGTGGTGGAGAACGTGTACGTGGGGAACGCTCATCTGGACGGGGTCGCCGACCGCGGGTGGCTGCTGGGACATTTCAAGCCCGCCGGCGATGTGCGGCACAGCGAGGACGTCGAGATCAAGTGGTACGTGCATCCTCGTGGTGACCGCCGCGCGAAATGGGTCACCGGCGAGAAGCGCACCGCGCTCCTCGTGCTGATCAGTGGCCGTTTTCGCGTCGAGTTTCCTGAGCGGAGCGTGCTGCTGGCGAATCAGGGCGATTACGTGGTGTGGGGCCGCGGGGTCGATCACTCCTGGTACGCCGAGGAGGAGTCGGTGGTGCTCGCCGTCCGGTGGCCGTCGATTCCGGGGTATGCGGTCGACGGCACGGCTTCTGCGTAGCGGTCCGAGCGGGCCGGGCCGGCGGTGATCCGCGAGCGTCGGTGCGCACATCGGCCGAAGGGAGCCGCGAGCCGCCTCTAGAATCTTGTTCCATGGCGATGTACGTCCCCCTCGGCCAGGGCCGATACCAGGCCACGGAGCACACCCAGGGGCCGTGGGACCCACGGCATCAGCACATGGGACCTGTCACCGCGCTGCTGGTGCACGAGCTCGCCCGCGTTCCCGGCCTGCCTCTGGCCCGGCTGGCGGTGGACGTGTTCGCCCCCGTCCCGGTCGCGGAGGTGGACGTGCGCACCGAGATGATCAGGGACGGCAGGCGCGTGCAGTGCCTCGGAGCGTCCGTCACCTCCGGCGGGCGCGAGCTGGTCAGGGCGACCGCATGGCGCATCAGGGAGGCCGGCAGCCCGGCGAGCGAGGCCGCGCCGCCGCCCGCGCCGGTCCCGCCGCCGGCCCCGCAGGACACGCAGTCGTGGATCGCGCAGGGCTTCGGGTATGGCAAGGCCACGGACTGGCGGTTCGTCAAGGGCTCTCCGGACGAGGCGGGGCCCGCCGTCGCATGGGGCAGAGCGCGGGTGCCGCTCGTCGAAGGCGAGGAGATCACGCCGCTGGAACGGCTCGCGATGTTCGCCGACAGCGGCAACGGCATCAGCGGCGTCCTGGACTTCGACGCCTACCTGTTCGCCAACGTGGACCTCACCATCTCTCTGTTCCGCGCCCCCGAGGGGGAGTGGATCTGCCTGGACGCGGCCACGACGATCGGTCCCCGGGGACGCGGGCTCACCCGCACCACGCTGTTCGACCAGTCCGGCGAGGTCGGCACGGCCACCCAGACACTGTTCGTCGGGCTGCGCTGATCCAGGCGGGCGTCACGACGCCGTGCAGGTGACGGGCGACGGCGTGCCGTTGGCACCGCCGGACCAACTGCCGGTGAAGCCGGCCGTCGTCGACGCGCCCGGCGCCAGGGCGCCGTTCCAGGACTCGTTGGTGACGGTCACCGTGGATCCCGACTGGCTGTAGCGGCCGCCCCACAGTTGGGTGATGGTCTGGCCGTTGGGGAAGGTGAAGGTGACGGTCCAGGAGGAGATGGCCGCCTTTCCCGAATTGCGCACCGTCAGCCCGCCCTGGAAGCCGCCCGGCCACTGATTGGAGATCTGGTAGGCGGCGGAGCACGCGCCGGGACCGGCCGACGGTGAGGCGCTGGGGGAGACCGTGGGGCGGGCGGAGGGCGACACGCTCGGCGACACCGAAGGGCTGGACGACACGGACGGGCTGGGCGACGCCGAGGGGCTGGGCGACGACCCGCCCGCGGGCGGGACGCGGATGATGCGGTCGTCGTCGGCGGCCGGGGTCCCTCTGCCGTCGCGGTTGCTCGTCGCCACCCAGAGCCAGCCGTCCGGGCCGACGGCTGCCGCCCGCAGGCGTCCGTACGTCCCCTGGAACTCGGCCACCGGGCTGCCGGTCCTGCTGCCGGCGCTGACCGGTACGGTCCACAGCCGCTTACCCGCCAGGGCGGCGGCGAAGAGCGTGCTGTTGGCGTACGCGAGACCGCTCGGAGAGGCCTCGGAAGTGCTCCAGGTCTGGATGGGGTTGGTGAAGCGCGAGTCGTTGCACACGCCCTCGCAGGTCGGCCAGCCGTAGTTGCGGCCCGGCTGGATGTAGTTGATCTCATCCCAGGTGTTCTGGCCGAACTCCGTGGCGTACAACCGGCCGCTCTCGTCCCAGGCGATCCCCTGGACGTTGCGGTGACCGTAGCTGTAAACGCGCGAACCGGAGAAGGGGTTGTCCGGAGGGACCGTGCCGTCGGGCCGCATCCGCAGGATCTTGCCGCCGGGACTGTTCAGGTCCTGGGCGTTGGCGGAGGTCCCGGCGTCTCCCGTGGTCACGTACAGCATGCCGTCCGGGCCGAAGGCGATGCGTCCGCCGTTGTGGAACTGGGCGCGGGGAATGCCGGAGAGGATCACCTGCTGGGTCTGGGGGGCGCTGAGCCGGAACCGGACCACCCGGTTGTCGGACGCGGAGCTGAAGTACGCGTAGACCCACTGGTCCTGGGCGTAGGTGGGGGAGACCGCGATGCCGAGCAGGCCGCCCTCGCCCTGCGGTGACACGTTCGGGACGGTGGCCACCCGCGCCGGCGCCGATCCGGGACGCACCTGCGCGATGGCGGCGGTGTCGCGTTCGGAGACGAGGGCGCTGCCGTCCGGAAGGAAGGCGATGCCCCAGGGGGCCTGCAGCCCCGTGGTGGCGACCTGCGCGCGCGTGAAGTCGAACCCGCCGGTGGCCGCGCTCGTGGGGAGCGGCCGGCTCACGACGAGCGCGGCGGCGGCGGTCACGGCGCTGAGGGTGGTCGCGAGTGCCGTGGCGAGACGCTTGGGCATCGGAGGCTCCAGGTCGGGACGTCGGGTTCCGGCTCGTGACCCATCGAACGCGTCCGCCGCGCCCCGTGCAATCACCCGTGCAATGCACTAGACGATCGTTCGCGTGCCAGGCTCTCGCCGTCTCCCGCTGACCAGCGCGTTGGGCCTGCGCCGCCGACCGGGACGGCGGTCAGGGCCGGGAAAATTTCATCGACCGCCGGGAGTTCTCCGAAGGCTTCTGCCGCCGAGGTGACCGTGCGCGCGCATGCGGACCCGCCCGGGCCCGCATGCGCGTTTCCCGCCGACGCGGACGGGACGGACAGGTGTCAGGCGGCCGTGCAGGTGGCCACCGGCACCTCGACCGGGCCGCCGCCAGACCAGCCGACCGCGAACTCCTGCGTCACCGACGCGCCCGGCGGCAGCGCGCCGTTCCAGGGTTGGTTGGTGACGGTCACCGTGGCTCCCGGCGGGGTGTAGCCGCCGTTCCACATCTGCACGTAGTTCAGACCGCTGGGGACCGTGAAGGTGACGATCCACGAGGAGATGGGCAGCGTCCCCGTGTTCCGCACCGTCAGTTCGCCGCGGGAGGCCGCCGTCCAGCTGAGGATGAACCGGATGGTCGCTTCACACGAGCGTGTCCCCGTGGCCGGCGAGGGGCTGGGCGACGGTGAAGGGCTGGGTGACGGCGACGGGCTGGGCGATGGGGAGGGGCACGGCGAGGCACTGGGCGACGGCGAGGGGCTGGGCGACGGCGAGGCGCTGGCCGATGGCGACGGGCTGGGTGACGGCGAGGGTGAAGGGCTGAGCGGGGAGGAGGCGCTGGGCGACGGCGAGGGGCTGAGCGACGGTGAAGGGCTGGGTGACGGCGAAGGTGAAGGGCTGAGCGACGGGGAGGGACACGGCGAGGTGCCGCCGGACGGGGAGGGCGACGGTGACAGCGACGAACCGGCTGACGGTGAGGGCGACGGGCCGGATGGCGGCCAGCCGTCGACGGGCGGGATCCGGATGATGCGGTCGTCGCCGAGGACAGGTGTCCCGCCGCTGTCGTGGTTGCTCGTCGTCACCCAGAGCCAGCCGTCCGGGCCGACGGCCACGGCGCGCAACCGTCCGTACTTCCCCTGAAGCTCGGCCACCGGAGTGCCCGCTGTGCCGCCCGCGACCGGCACCGCCCACAGCCGCGTCCCCCGCAGGGCCGCGGCGAAGAGCGTCCCGTTGGCGTACGCGAGGCCGCTGGGCGACGCCTCGGCCGGGCGCCAGGTCAGGATCGGGTCGCGCCAGCGCGTGTCGCCGCACACGCCCTGGCAGGCGGGCCAGCCGTAGTTGCCGCCGGGGACGATGGCGTTGAGCTCGTCCCAGGCGTCCTCGCCGAACTCCGTGGCGTACAGCCGGCCGCCGGTGTCCCACGCGAGGCCTTGCACGTTGCGGTGGCCGTAGCTGTAGACCGGCGAGCCGGCGAACGGGTTGTCCGGAGGGACCGAGCCGTCGGGTCTCACGCGCAGGATCTTGCCGCCCAGGGTGCCGTTCTGCGCGTTGCCGGGGTTCCCGGCGTCGCCGGTGGAGACGTACAACATGCCGTCGGGGCCGAACGCGATCCGCCCGCCGTTGCGGGCCTGGCCGCGGGGAATGCCGGAGAGGATCACCTGCTGGGTCTGGGGAGCGCTGAGCCGGAACCTGACCACGCGGTTGTCGGAGGCGCCGGTGAAGTAGACGTAGACCAGCTGGTCCTGGGTGAAGGTGGGGGACACGGCGATGCCGAGCAGGCCGCCGTCGCCCGTCGTGTACACGTTCCGGATGGTGGTCACCAATGCGGGCGTGTATCCCGGATACACCCGCCAGATGTTCGCCGTGGCGCGTTCTGTCACGAGGGCGCTGCGGTCCGGCAGGAAGGCCATCCCCCAGGGTGTCAGCAGCCCCGTGACGGCGACCTGCGCCCTGGTGAAGTCGAACCCGCCGGTGGCCGCTCCCGCGGGGGCCGGCCGGGTCACGACGAGCGCCACGGCGGCGGTCACGGCGCAGAGGACAGCCGCGAGGGCCGTGGACAGGCGCTTGGGCATCACGTGCTCCCGGGGAGGGGGCGGAGGCCGCATACCGGCTCGTCACCCATCGAAAGCGCCCGCCACGCGCGAGGCAACGGACCCGCGCAGGCCCAACCACCGGCCTGCGCGTTCGTCCGCCGCCGGGTCGCGGGGCCGGAAACTTTCAGATCGCCGCGGTGACGGCGACGGTCAGCGGGCCGCGGGCGGGACGCGGATGATCCGGTCGTCGTCGGCGGCCGGGGTCCCTCGGCCGTCGCGGTTGCTCGTCGCGACCCACAGCGAACAGTCGGGCCCGACGGCCACGGTGCGCAGCCGCCCGTACGCGCCCTGGAACTCGGCCACGGGAGTGCCGGCCATGCCGCCCCTGATCGGCACCGTCCACAGCCGCATCCCGCGCAGGGCCGCGGCGAAGAGCGTGCCCTTGGCGTACGCGAGGCCGCTGGGCGACGCCTCGGCGGGGCTCCAGGTCACGAGGGGGTTGGTGAAGCGGGGGTCGGAGCACGTGCCCTCGCAGGTCGGCCAGCCGTAGTTGCGGCCGGGCAGGATGCGGTTGAGCTCGTCCCGGGTGTTCTGGCCGAACTCCGTGGCGTACAGCCGGCCGCCGGTGTCCCATGCGAGGCCCTGCACGTTGCGGTGGCCGTAGCTGTAGACCGGCGAGCCGGCGAACGGGTTGTCCGCGGGCACCGAGCCGTCGGGCCGGATCCGCAGGATCTTGCCGCCCAGGCTGTTCAGGTTCTGGGCGTTGGCCGAGTTCCCGGCGTCGCCGGTGCCCACGTACAGCCTGCCGTCCGGGCCGAACGCGATCCGCCCGCCGTTGTGGGTCTGGGCACGGGGGATGCCTGTGAGGATCGGGTGCTGAGTCTGGGGTGAGCTCAGCCGGAACCGGACCACCCGGTTGTCGGAGGCGCTCGTGTAATACGCGTAGACCCACCGGTCCAGGGCGTAGGCCGGGGAGACCGCGATGCCGAGCAGGCCGCCCTCGCCCCTGGGCGACACGTTCGGGACGGTGGCCGCCTTCTCGGGCGCGGATCCGGGGCGCACCCGCATGATGTCCGCCGTGTCGCGCTGGGAGACGAGGGCGCTGCCGTCGGGGAGGAAGGCCATCCCCCAGGGCGCCCGCAGCCCCGTGGCGACGACCTGCGGGTGGGCGAAATCGAACCCGCCGGTGGCCGCGTTCGCGGGGAGCGGCTGGGTCACGACGAGCGTGGCGGCGGCGGTCGCCGCGCTGAGCGCGGTCGCGAGCGCCACGACGAGACGCTTGGGCATCACATGCTCCGGGGTGGGACGACGGCTTCCGACGGATGAACGTACAGTGCGTCACCCGTGGGGTACGCGCGCCGCGCCGGTGCCGCCACCAGGGAAAACGTCTTTGACCGATCCCCGTGATCTGGGTGTTCGCACGTACGCGGCCCGCTCGCAGGAAGGCCCGCGACCGTGTTGCGAGCCGGTCAGCGGGGGCGGCGGGTCACCGCGTACACGATGAGGGCGAGGCCCGCGAGGATCTGGCCGCCCAGGATGAGGCGGTTGAGATCGAAAGCCGGCCGCCAGCGCACGTCGCCGTCCTTGAGGACGAACATCCCGACCGGCCTGTTGACGACGCCGCCGCCTCCTCCGGGGACCTCGCCGCCCTGCTTCGGGCTGCGGCCGAAACCGCCTCCCGCGCGTACCGACGCCACGGGGATGAAGGTCACCCCGTCCTTCTCGTACGGCTCGCCGAAAACGCGCTGGCCGGTCAGCTTCTTGAGCAGTGGTTCCATGTCGCCAATTCTCCGGCAAGCCGCCCACAAGTCACGGTGCATACAAACGGTGGCGTGAACGATTACGACATCCGGCGGCCGGCGCCCGCCGACGCGGCGGCCATCCACGAGCTGGTCGCCGAGCACGACATCGAGGTGACCGGCAAGCCCGACTGGACGCTCGACGATATCGCCGACACCCTCGGCGAGCTGGACCTGGAGCACGACAGCTGGGTGGTCCGCTCGGGCGGGCGGCTCCTCGGCTGGGGCTACGCCAGGCGCAAGGGCACGAGCGACAACGTGGACGTCGACGTGCAGGCACGAGAGCCCGGCGCGGCCGCCCTGCTGTGGGACCTGGCGCTCGGCCGGGCCGGCGACCTCGCCCGCGAGGCCGGGCACGATCACGCGGTCGCCGACGTCAGCGTCTACGAGCAGGACACGGTCATGCGCGAGGCCGCCAAGGAGCGCGGCTTCGCGCCCGCGACCAGCTTCCACCGCATGCGGACCGACCATGCCGGCGTACGGCCCGTCTTCCTGCCCGGGGTCACGGTCGAGACCGGCGCGCCCGAGGGCGAGGAGGTGCTGCGCGCGGCGCACGCCGTGCAGCAGGAGGCGTTCGCCGAGCACTTCGGGTTCGTGCCGAAGACGTTCGGCGAGTGGGCCGACGAGATGGAGGCGTCCAGCGCGAACGACTGGCGGCAGCTGCTGCTGGCCCGGGTCCACGGCGAGCCCGCCGCCATGCTGCTCGGCACCAACCACTTCGTGCCCGACGAGAACTGCGGTTACGTCCGCACGCTGGCGGTGCGGCCCGCCTTCCGCGGGCGCGGTCTCGGCCGGCTGCTGCTCACGCGGGCCTTCGAGGCCGACGAGCGGCGCGGGCGGGTGGGCACGATCCTGCACGTGGACGGCAACAACACCACTCCCGCCCTCGGCCTCTACCGGTCGGTCGGCATGCGCCCGGTGCTCGTGATCGACGTCTGGCGGGCCCTCGTACGTCCCGCCCGCTGAAACGTGGTTGCTCACAACCCGGATACCTCTACTGTGAAATAGGGAGAAATCAGACAGTGAGGGAGTGGTTGATGCTGCACGAGAGGCTCGAGGCCGTCTACGACAACGTCCTGCGCCGCAACCCCGGTGAGATCGAGTTTCACCAGGCGGTACGCGAGGTGCTGGAGAGCATCGGCCCGGTGCTCGGCAAGCATCCCGAGTACGCGGAGCAGAAGATCATCGAGCGGATCTTCGAACCGGAGCGGCAGATCATCTTCCGGGTGCCCTGGGAGGACGACCGGGGCGAGGTGCACATCAACCGCGGCTTCCGGGTCGAGTTCAACAGCGCGCTCGGGCCGTACAAGGGCGGGCTGCGCTTCCACCCCTCCGTCTACCTCGGCATCGTCAAGTTCCTGGCGGTCGAGCAGATCTTCAAGAACAGCCTGACCGGCCTGCCGATCGGCGCGGGCAAGGGCGGCGCGGACTTCGACCCGAAGGGCCGCTCCAACCGGGAGATCATGCGCTTCTGCCAGAGCTTCATGACCGAGCTCTACCGGCACCTGGGCGAGAACACCGACGTGCCCGCCGGGGACATCGGCGTCGGCCAGCGGGAGATCGGCTACCTGTTCGGCCAGTACAAGCGCATCACCAACCGGTACGAGTCCGGCGTCATCACCGGCAAGGGGCTGGCCTACGGCGGCGCCCAGGTCCGCACCGAGGCCACCGGCTACGGCTGCGCCTTCTTCGTCGAGGAGATGCTCAAGGCGCGGGGCACGTCGTTCGACGGCAGGCGCGTGGTCGTCTCGGGCGCGGGCAACGTCGCCGTCTACGCCATAGAAAAGGTGCGCGAGCTGGGCGGCGTCGTCGTGGCCTGCTCCGACTCCTCCGGCTATGTCGTGGATGAGAAGGGCATCGACCTCGACCTCCTCAAGCAGGTCAAGGGGGTCGAGCGGCGCCGCCTCAGCGCCTACGCCGAGCGCCGCGGCGCCGAGGCGACGTACGTCGCCGGGCGCAGCGTGTGGGAGGTGCCCTGCGAGGTGGCGCTGCCGTCGGCCACGCAGAACGAGATCACCGGCAAGGACGCCGAGGCGCTGGTGCGGGGCGGGTGCATCGCGGTCGGCGAGGGCGCCAACATGCCGACCATGCCCGAGGGCATCCGGGTGTTCCGCGAGGCCGGGGTGGCCTTCGGACCCGGCAAGGCCGCCAACGCCGGCGGCGTGGCCACCAGCGCCCTGGAGATGCAGCAGAACGCCAGCCGCGACTCGTGGACGTTCGAGTTCTCCGAGCGGCGGCTCCAGGAGATCATGAGCGACATCCACGCCCGCTGCCTGGAGACCGCCGACGCGTACGGCATGCCGGGTGACTACGTGGCCGGCGCGAACATCGACGGATTCAGGAGAGTCGCGGACGCGATGCTCGCCCTCGGCCTCATCTGAGCGCCCGCCGGAGTGCCCATAGAAGTGCCCGTCTGAGTGCTCATCTGCGTGCCTGTTCGGAGGTCCAGCGGGTGCGCAGCAGGGGCAGCGCGCACCCGCCCGCGGCCAGCGAGACCGCGGCCAGCCACAGCGACGTCACCGTGGCGGCGTGCGCGGACGGCGCGAGGCTGAGGAACAGCGTGCCGAAGACGGCCACGCCGACGACCTGGCCGAGCTGGAGCATCATCGCCAGCAGGCCGCTGGCGTCGGCCGCGTCGGCGGGCGCGACCCGGGCCAGCGCCACCGCCATGAGCGGGCTGAACGTGCCCGCCATGCCGGCCCCGATGACCGCGAAGCTGATCTCCAGCAGCGGCTCGCCGTGGCCGCCGCCGGACAGCGCCGCCGCCAGCGCCAGCTCGCCCGCGGCGGTGACGACGGCGGACGCGACCATCGTCGGCCGGTGCAGGCGGGCCGGCAACCGCTTCCAGTTGAGGCTGGTCAGCCCGAAGGCACCGGCCGCGGGGATGAACAGGCAGCCCGCGCGCAGGGCGCTGTCGCCGAGGCCGCCCTGCAGGTGGAGGGCCATGGCGAACAGCCACCCGCCGTACGCCGCCATGACGAGGAAGATGCCGGACGCGGCGGCGGCCACCCCGGGGGCGCGCAGCAGGCGGCCGGGGACGAGCGGATGCGCGGCCCGCCGCTCCACGAGCAGGAACGCGCAGAACGCGAGAACCGACAGGCCCATCGCGACCCACCCCCACAGCGGCCAGTCCTCCTCGTGCCCGAGCACGAGCGGCACGACGAGCAGGCACACGGCGAGCGACAGGGCGACCAGGCCGGGCACGTCGAGCCCCTGCTCACGCCGCACGTGTACGGCGGGCAGGGTCCGGGCGCCGACGGCCAGCAGCGCGAGCCCGATCGGCACGTTGACCAGGAAGACCGGCCGCCAGGCCGTGCCGAACAGGTCGGCGGTCACCAGCAGCCCGCCGAGCACCTGGCCGACGACCGCGCCGACCGAGATGACCGTGGCGTAGACGCCGAGCGCCCGCCCCCGCGAGGCGCCGTCGAAGGTGACCTGGATCAGGCTGAGCACCTGGGGCACCATCAGGGCGGCTCCCGCGCCCTGCACCAGCCGGAAGGCGATCAGCACGCCGGTCGACGGGGCGAGCCCGCACATCAGCGACGCGGCCGTGAACACCGCGAGCCCGATGAGGAACAGCCTCCGGTAGCCGAGCAGCCCTCCGAGGCGTGCCCCGGTGATCAGCAGCATCGCGTACGCCACGGTGTAGCCGGAGATGACGAGTTGCAGGCCGGAGCCGGTGGCTCCGAGGTCGGTGCGCATCGTCGGCGCGGCGACGTTGACGATGCTGACGTCGAGGACGGCCATGAACTGCCCCGCCAGGATGACGGTGAGCAGCAGAGCCGACGAGGTTCGCCGCGCGGCCGGCGCGCGGGTGGTGACACTGGTCATGACGGCAACGATGCGGCCGCCGCGATACCGGTAACGAGAGCCTGCCGATACTGGTACTGACACCACCTGGCACCGCGGTCGCGCACCCGCCACGATGGGGAGGTGACGATGGGGATTCGCACCAGGAACACCAGGCGTGAGGAGCTCGCGGCCTTCCTTCGCAGCAGGCGCGAGCGGATCCGGCCCGAGGACGTCGGGCTGCCGCCCGGCCTGCGCCGCCGCACGCCGGGCCTGCGGCGGGAGGAGGTCGCACAGCTCGCGGGCGTGGGCGTGACCTGGTACACCTGGCTGGAGCAGGGCCGTCCCATCAACGCGTCGGTGCAGGTGCTCGACGCCATCGCCCGTACGCTGCGGCTGGACGCGGCCGAGCGGGAGCACCTCTACCGGCTGGCGGACATGCCGGAGATCGCCGATCCGGCGGGCGACGGGGACGGCCTCGACGCCGAGGTGCACGCGATCCTGCGTCAGCTCGATCCCCTGCCCGCGTGCGTCTACAACGGGCGCTACGACCTGCTCGCCTGGAACGCCGCGTACGGCACGATCTTCGCGTCCGTGGTCGCCCAGCCGAGGCTCGAGCGCAACGTCCTGTGGCGGGTGTTCACCATGCCGGACTGCTGCTGCCCGCTCGTGAACAAGGACGAGGAGCTTCCCCAGATGGTCGCCACGCTGCGGGCGGCCTTCGGCAGGCATGTGGGGGAGCCGGCGTGGACGGGCTTCGTCACCCGGTTGTCGGCGGTCAGCCCGGAGTTCGCCCGCATGTGGGCGATGCACGAGGTGGCCAGGCCGGGCGTCCGGATGAAGCTGTTCAAGCACTCGTCGGTGGGCCTGATCCGCATGACGTCCACCAGCATGGCGCTTGCGGCGCCGCCGGAGACCCGCGTCGTGGTCTACACGCCGATGGACGACGAGAGCCGGCAGCGGATCGAATGGCTGGCGGACCATCCGGAGGCCGCCCACTGCCCGCTGCATGGGGAGCCCGTCCGCGGGTAAAGCCGCAGTCATGGCCTGTCGTATCAGTGAACTCGTCGTCGACTGCCACGATCCCGAGCGGCTCGCCGCCTTCTGGTGCGGGGTGCTGGGTTTCGAGGTGATCGAGCGCAAGGACGGCTGGGTGGAGATCGGTCCGCCGGGCGTGGGCTTCGGCGGTCTCCAGCCGACGCTCATCTTCGAGCCGGTGCCCGAGCCCAAGCGGGGCAAGCTGCGCCTGCACATCGACGTCAACCCCACCGACCGCGACCAGGAGGCCGAGCTGGAGCGCCTGCTGAAGCTCGGCGCCGTACCGGCCGACGTGGGCCAGACCGGCGAGGAGGACTGGCACGTGCTCGCCGACCCGGAGGGCAACGAGTTCTGCCTGCTGCGCCGCCGCCTGTGAGCCTCGGCAGGGCCGATGCGGTAGCGTCCGGAGGGTGGCGAGGATCTTCACGGTCGACGAGGCCAGGTCGCTGATGCCGGCGGTGCTGGAGCACGCCCGCGCGTTCGTCGCCGTACGCGCCGATCTGGCCGAGCTCACCCACGACCTGCGGCACGCGGGCGGCTCACCCCTCGGAGGCCTCCCGGAGGCCAAGGGGCTTGAGGCGCGCATGGACGAGATCCTGAGCTGGTTCGACGCCGAGGACATCGAGATCAAGGGCGTCGCCCCGCTGCTCGTCGACTTCCCCGCCGTGCTCGGCGAGGTGTCCGTACGGCTGTGCTGGCTGGAGGGGGAGACCGCGCTCGGCTGGTATCACCGCAGCGACCTCGGCTTCCCCGGCCGCCGCCCTCTGCCCTGACCTCGCGGGTCCGGCAGACCGGCGCTCATATCGGTCTTCCCGTCGAGCGCCGGCCGCCTGCGCCCTTCACTCGGACAGGTCGTCGAAGCCGTCGAAACCGCCGAAGGCGGCGCCGTACCGCACGCACACCATCCGGGCCACGGACTCGTGCGCGCCGAGGGGCTCGGCGCACCCGGCGCCGATCGAGTCGGCGGCCGTCGTGATCCGCTCGCGGTCGGTCTCGGGGCCGATGACGTACGGCACCATGGCCAGCCGGTTGGCGCCGATGTTGCGCAGGCGCTCGGCGGCGTCGCGCACACTCGGCTGGCCGTCCAGCGCGGCGGGGACCACGGGGAGCGTCAGGCGGGCGGCCAGCAGGACGGCCGTCGCGTCGGCGCCGCGGGCGGCCTCGTCGCCGCCGGCGGTCGCGACGATGATCCCGTCGACCGGTGAGGAGACGTTGAACAGGCGCATCCGGTCGGCGCGGGCCAGACCCGCCTCGGCCAGGCGCACGTGCAGGGCCTCGGCCAGCAGAGGATGCGGGCCGAGCGGCTCCGTGATCCGCACCGCGGCCTCGCTCTGCGTCACGGCGTCCCGTACGGCGCGCAGCACGCGCGGATGGGGCCCGGTGACGAGCGGGACGACCACCGCGGCCGGTCCGTCGGCGGGCCGCTGGGCGGCGATGGACGCGAACTCCTTGGTGAGGTCGGCGCCGCCGTCGGCCAGCGAGACGATGCGAAGGTCGATCTGGGGGTTGTCGAGCCTGACGATGGAGGCGACCTCCATGGCCACGTCACCGCTCGGGCCCACCGGGTCTCCGGCCTTGCCCGGCACCGCCAGGACCAGGGCGGGCGCGTCGGGCGGCAGGTCGGCGGGGAGCGGCCGTCGGTGGCGGCCGGTCCCGGGCCGAGGAGAGCGCTCTCTGGTGGGGAGCTTCGGCGGGTCCTCGTGACCTTCGTTCACATCGGCGGATTCTAGGGCGAATCTGGTCGAAGAGCAGAACCAACGCGCGGCTTGTTGCGGCTTGGTGATCTAGGCGGTTTACGTGTTCGTTACTTGACGCTCCCCATGGGACCCGGTTTGATATGGACTCATCCGGCCGTAAACGTTTACAGAGCGCTGTGCGTTACCGGCTGGTAAACGATTACAGGACACTCTCTTCCAAGTGAGGTGCCGTTGACCGAGGGTCCCACGATCACCACGATCGCGCAACGCGCCGGTGTGTCGATCGCCTCGGTGTCACGGGTGCTCAACGGGCTGCCGACGCGCGAGGACACCGTGCGGCGCGTCATGCGCGCGGCCGACGAACTCGGCTACGTCCCCAACTCCGTCGCCCGCTCGCTCCGTAACCGCCGCACCGACCAGATCGCCTTCGCGATGGCCGACATCGGCAACCCCGTCTACGTGGCGATGGTGCGCGAGATCCAGCCGCTGCTGAAGGAGGCCGGCTACCGGCTCCTGATCCACTCCACCGACGGCGACGCCGAGGACGAGCTGGGCGTGCTGCGCGGGCTGCGCGAGCGCTACGTGGACGGTCTCATCATCAGCCCGCTGCGCGGCGTCACCGAGGAGCACATCGAGGCCATCGTCGCCGCGCGGGCCCCCGTCGTCGTCATCGGCGCGCTGCCGGAGGACATGCCGGAGGGCGCGCTGGTGGACAACGTGCGGACCGACTCCAGGACCGGCGTCCGCCTCGCGCTCGACCACCTGCACGTCATCGGCAGGCGGCGCATCGGCTTCCTCAACGGCCCGCTCGACACCGTCCCCGGCGCCGCCCGCGCCGCCGCCTACCGGGAGGCCCTTGAGGCGCTGGGCCTGCCGTACGACGAGGACCTCGTCGAGGTGGGCGACTTCTACCGCGACAGCGGCGCGCGCGCCGCGCGGGCGCTGCTGGCGCGCGTGCCCGGCGTGGACGCGCTGATGTGCGCCAACGACCTCATCGCGCTCGGCGCGCTCGACGTGCTCCGCGAGCAGGGCAGGGACGTCCCCGGCGACGTCGCGGTGGTCGGCATGGACGACACCGACCTCGCGTCGGTGACCTGGCCGACGCTGACCAGCGTCTCGCTCGGGTCGGCCGAGCGTGGCCGCGCGGCGGCCGGGCTGCTGCTCGACCGGCTGCAGAACGGCCCGCGCGAGCCGCGGGTGGTGGTCGTGCGGCCGAGCCTCACGATCCGCGGCTCCACCACTCGTCCGGGGACATCGCCTCGTGCGGGGACGTCGCCGGGAGGTGCCCGGTGACCGCGCTCGCCGAGCGGCCGTACGGCCGCGCCGGAGGCGGGCGGCGGCGCGGGCCGCGGTCCGGGAGCGGGCTCGCGCTGCTGCTCCCCGCGCTCGTGCCGGTGCTGGTCTTCAGCGTGGGCCCGCTGGTCTACGGCATCCTGCTGGCCTTCACCGACGCGCGGTCCGGCCGCAACACCGAGACCTCCTTCGTGGGCCTGGAGAACTTCGCCGAGCTGCTGTCGGACGGCGACTTCTGGGAGTCGTTCCGGATCGGCCTGGTCTGGGGCCTGTCGGTGACCGTGCTGCAGTTCCTCGCCTCGCTGGGGCTCGCGCTGCTGCTCAACCAGGACCTGCGCCTGCGCGGCGTCGCCCGGGTGCTCGCGGTCGTCCCGTGGGCCATGCCGCCCGTGGTGGTCGGCCTGATGTGGCGGCTGGTCTACCACCCGGACGCGGGCCTGCTCAACGGCCTGTTCGGCGCGGACGTCGACTGGCTGCACGACTTCTCCCTCGCGCTGCCCGCGGTCATCGTCGTGGGGGTCTGGACCGGCATGCCGCAGACCACGGTCGTGCTGCTCGCCGGCCTGCAGAACGTGCCGAGGGAGCTGTATGAGGCGGTCAGCGTGGACGGCGCGGGCCCCTGGCGGCGGTTCTGGAACGTCACGCTGCCGCAGCTGCGGCCGGTGATCGTGGCCATCACCTCGCTCGACTTCGTGTGGAACATCAACCAGTTCAGCCTGGTCTACGTGCTCACCCAGGGCGGGCCGGGCGGCCGGACGAGGCTGCCCATGCTGTTCGCGTACGAGGAGGCGTTCCGATACGGCTTCTTCGGATACGCGGCCACGCTCGGCGTGGCGATCACGATCGTCGTGCTGGTCGTGCTGGGCCTGTACCTGTGGCGGCAGGCGCGGGAGGGAGACTGACATGACCCGCGCGCTGAAGTACCTCGCCCTGCTGGGATACGTCGTGTTCCTGGCGTTCCCGCTGCTGTGGCTGCTGTCCACGGCGCTGAAGACGCCGCAGGAGATGGCCGCCCTCGACCCCACGTGGATCCCGCGCAGACCCACGCTGGCCAACTTCGCCGACGCCTTCGCGGAGCAGGACCTGGTCGGCGCCGGGCTGCGCAGCCTCGTCGTCGCGGTCGCCACCGCCCTGATCACGGTGGCGCTCGCGCTGCCCGCGGCGTACGCGCTGGCCCGCTTCCGCGGCGTGGCCGGGAAGATCGCGATCGGCTGGGTGCTGGTCAGCCAGGTCTTCCCGGTCGTCCTGATCATCATCCCGCTGTTCATGGTGCTGCGGCGGCTGGAATTGGTGAACACCCTCGCGGGGCTCACGGTCGTGCACGTCACGTTCGTCCTGCCGTTCGCGCTGTGGATGCTGCGCGGATACGTGCGGGCGGTGCCGCGCGAGCTGGAGGAGGCGGCGGCCGTGGACGGCGCGGGGCGGCTGCGCGCGCTGGCCGCCGTCGTCGCCCCGCTGCTCGCGCCCGGCGTGGTCGCGACGCTGCTGTTCAGCTTCATCTCGTCCTGGAACGAGTTCATGTTCGCCCTCGTGATCCTCAAGGATCCCGAGGTGGAGACCCTCCCGCTGACGCTGGTGCGCTTCGTCGGCCCGGAGGGGGTCGCCCGGCTCGGCCCTCTGGCGGCGGCGTCGCTGCTCGCGACCGTGCCGAGCCTCGTCTTCTTCGCGATCATCCAGCGGCGCCTGCGGTCCGGCCTCATGGCCGGGGCCGTCAAGGGCTGATCCGCATGGCGACCTTTGTTAGGAGGTCTCAATGAAGAGATTGAGTGCCGCGCTGGCTGTGGCGGCGGTCGCGCTCGCCGCGGGATGCGGGAGCGGCGACGGCGGCGGCGGTGGTGCCGCGTCCGGGCAGAACGGGGAGGCGGTGAAGCTGCGCTTCCTCAGCCTGGCCTGGCAGAAGGAGTCGATCGAGGCCAACAAGCAGATCGTCGCCGACTGGAACAAGGCCAACCCGAAGATCCAGGTCGAGTACGTCCAGGGGAGCTGGGACAACGTCAACGACCAGCTCGTGACGTCGTTCGAGGCGGGCGACCCGCCGGACGTCATCCACGACGACTCTCCGGCGCTGTCGAGCTTCGCCTCCCGGGGCTTCCTGCTCGACCTCACCGGCAAGGTCCCCGCCGAGCTCAAGGGCGACATCCCGCAGGCCGCGTGGGACACGGTCACCTTCTCCGACGGCAAGAGCGGCCAGGGCGTGTACGGCGTGCCGTTCCTGCAGGAGTCGCAGGTGCTCATCGCCAACAAGAAGCTGCTCGACGACGCCGGCGTCCGCGTGCCCACCCCGGACTCCCCCTGGACGTGGGACGAGTTCGCCGACGTGGCGAAGAAGCTCACCAAGAAGGGCGCGTACGGCGTGGCCTGGCCGATGAAGTCGCCGGTCAACAAGGTGCTGAACCTGGCGCTCAACTTCGGCGGCACCTTCTTCGACACGCAGAACGGCAAGACGACGGTGAAGGTCGGGCCGCAGGAGCGCGAGGTGCTCCAGCGCATCCACGACCAGCTCTACACCGACAAGTCGGCCGACCCGTCCGCGCTCGGCATGGGCACCGCCGACCCGCTGCCGGGCTTCTTCGCCGGCAAGTACGCGATCGTTCCGGCCGGGGTTTACCTGCGCCAGCAGGTCGCCGAGCAGGCGCCGAGCGGATTCGACTGGGTCACGCTGCCCCCGTTGAAGGGACAGACCTCCCAGCAGGGCGCGGTCTCCCAGACGCTGTCGGTCGCGGCCGACAGCAAGCACCCCGACGAGGCACTGAAGTTCATCGCCTACTTCCTGAACGGCCCGAACCAGGCGAAACTGGCCAAGGGTGACTGGCTGCTGCCCACCAGCACGACCGCCGCGAAGGACCCCGCGCTCACCACGAAGGAGAACGGGTGGGACGTCGCCACCGCCTCGGCGAAGGACCTCGTCGTCGCGCCGTTCCTCAAGGTGAACGGGTTCGACGAGTGGAAGAGCAAGGTGGCCACGCCGGCGATGCAGGAGTACTTCGCCGACAAGATCAGCCTGGACGAGCTGGCCAAGCGGCTCGTCGAGGAGGGGAACAAGGTGCTGGAGCGGTACACCCGTTGATCTCCGTACGCGACCGCGCCCGGGGCTGCCTGCTCGGCCTCGCCGCCGGCGACGCCCTGGGCGCCCCCGCGGAGAACCTCACCCCTGAGGAGATCGCCGCCCGGTGGGGCGTGCTCACCGAGATCGAGCGCGGCGGCACCGACGACACCGAGTACACGATCTTCGCCGCCACCGTGCTCCTGCGCCACGGCCACGCGCTCACCTCGGAGGACGTGGCGCGGGCCTGGCGCGAGGAGATTGTGGCGCGGCTCGACGGGCCGATGCGCGGTGCCGGGTTCTCCGAGCTCGGCACCGTCGAGGCCCTGCGCCGCGGCCTGGAGCCGCCGCTGACCGGCCGATGGCACGCCCACGGCTGGTCCGACGGCCTGGCCATGCGGGCAGCGCCGTACGGGATCTTCGCGGCGGGCGACCCGGACGAGGCGGCGCGGCTGGCGGAGGCGGACGGGCGGGTGAGCCACACCGGCGAGGGGATACTCGGCGGCCGGGCGGTGGCCGCGGCGGTCGCGGTCGCGATGACCGGCGCCCCGCCCGGCGAGGTGGCGGGGGCGGCCCTGCGGGCGGTCCCGGAGGACTCCTGGACGGCCCGCAACCTGCGCGCCGCGCTCGACGTCGCCGCCCGCACGCCCCGTCCCCACCTGGGGCGTGCGCTCCACGACACGGTCGTGGTCAAGCACTACCCGTGGACGGACCTGGCGCCTGAGGCGGTCGCCCTCGCGTTCGCCGCCTACATGGCGGGCGGCGGGGAGGTCGAGGCGTCGGTCGTCACGGCGGCCAACCTCGGCAGGGACGCCGACACCACCGCCGCCGTCGCCGGGGCTCTCGCGGGGGCGGGCCGGGGCGAGGCGGCGGTGCCCGCGCGCTGGGCCGAGCGCGTCGGCCCGGTGGCGGGCCGGTGCCTGCCGGTGGTCGCCGGACGGGACGTCCGCGACGTCGCCGACGAGATCGTGAAAGGAATGTAGGACCACATGCCATCGGGGGACAGGCGGGACGGGCACGACAGGCGAGACCGCGTGCGGGGGGCCTTCACCGGTCTCGCCGCGGGCGACGCCGCCGGGTGGCCTGCGGCCCGGCACCGGTCCACGCTGCTGGCGGGCTGGAGCAGGCGGCTGCACCGGGAACTCGACGCGTTCGCCGAGGAGCACCAGGTCACCACGCTGCCGGTGCCGTTCGCGCTGAACCAGCCGGTGGCGCCGCTGGCGGCCGGCCCGTCCGACGACGCCGAGTGGCTGGCCTGGACGGCTCTGACCATCCGGGAGGACCGGGCGGAGGCGTTCGGCCGCCTCGCGGGCCGCGACGACGTCCGGGCGCGCATCTCGGTGTGGGCGGCGCTCGACAACCTGGCGGCGGGCAGGCGCCCGCCCGCCAGCGGGCACGACAACCCCCACCACTTCGACGACGCCGCGGCCGTGCGGGCCGTCGCCTTCGGCGCGGCCGGGCTCGACCCGCTGGAGGACGCGTGCGTCACCAACGCGGAGGACGGCGTGCTCGGCGCGGTCGCGATGGCCCGTGCGGTGGCGGCGCTGACGGACGGCGCCGCGATGGCCGACGCGGTGGAGGCGGCGCTCGGCGCGCTGCCGCCGGACACGGCCATCGGGCACGCGGCGCGCGAGGCGCTCACGGCGGCGCGCGCGGCCGGATCGCCCTTCGCCGCCGTGCCGGCGCTGGACGCCGCCGTGCTCGACCACGTCTACAGCTACGGTGTGGCCGCCGCGCAGACGGTGCCGATCGCGCTGGCCCTCGCGGACGCCGCCGTCTCCTCCACCGGAGGGACGCCCGGTGGGGAGGAGTTCGGCGCGGGCGTCTCGGCGGCCGCGTGCCTCGCGCCGGTCGCCGACTCCGCGCCCGCGCTCACGGGCGCGCTGCTCGGCTGCGCCGCGGGGCACGACGCGCTGCCCGCCGCCTGGCGCGAACGGGTCCGCACCCTGGCCGGTTGCTGCCTGCCCGAGCTCGCGGGAACCGACCTGCTGGACATCGCCGGGCGACTCGCGTGAGAGCCGTCGCATCAGGCGTGGAGACCGACGTCACGCGTACGGACAAGGGGGAGGACTGGATGACGCCGCAGGAGGACCCGCCGGTCGATGTGCTGGCCGACAAGGCGGTCGGATGTGTGGCGGGCGCCGCGGTGGGCGACGCGCTCGGCGGAGCCACCGAGGGATGGACGCCCGAGCAGATCCAGGAGCGCTACGGAGGGCGTGTCCGCGGCGTCGTCCCGCCCTTCAACGAGGACTGGCGCAACGCCCGCCCGATCGCGCCCTACCACAAGGGAGACGGCCACGTCACCGACGACACGTTGATGACGCACGCCCTCATCCGGGTGTACGAGCGGGCCGGCGGCCACCTCGACGCCTACGCCGCCGCCGAGCATCTGGTCCCCGAGATGATGGGGGAGAAGCGGTGGATCCCCGAGCTGGAGGCCGAGGCGCTGCCGCTCCACCGGGTGTTCCTCGCCGAGAAGTGGCTCGTGCTGCGGCTGCACTACGGCCACGCCGACCCCCGCGAGGCCGGTGTCGGCAACATCGTCAACTGCGGCGCCGCGATGTACATGGCCCCGGTCGGCGTCGTCAACGCCGGCGACCCCGACGGCGCGTACGCCGAGGCGATCGACCTGGCCGGGGCGCACCAGTCGAGCTACGGCCGCGAGGCGGCGGGGGTGCTCGCGGCGGCGGTCGCCGAGGCGATGCGGCCGGGGGCGACGCCCGACTCGGTCGTCGCGACCTGCCTGCGGCTCGCTCGCGACGGCACCCGGGCCGCCATCGACGCGGTGTGCTCGGTAGCCCGGGGCCTCGGCCACTGGGAGGGCTCGTTCGAGGCCCTGCGGGCGGCGATCCGGCCGTACGACACGGTGGCCGACACCTACCGCGACCAGGGTCTCGGGGCGCGGCGGCCGAGCCGGGTGCACAGCATCGAGGAGCTGCCGCTCGCGCTGGCGTTCCTGGTGATGGCCAAGGGCGACTACCGCGAGACCGTGCTCGGCGGCGTCAACTACGGGCGTGACGCCGACTCGATCGCCTCGATGGGCGGCGCCGTCGCCGGGGCGCTCGGCGGGCGGGCCGCCGTCCCCGCCGACTGGCTGGAGCAGGTGGCGACGGCCAGCCGTACGGACCTGGTCGGGCCGGGGCTGGCGCTCGCGGCGGTGGCGCGGCGGGTCCACCGGGCCGACCGGGAGCGCCGCCGTGCGCACGAGGCCGCCTTCGACGCCCTGCTCGCGCCCCGAGGGCAGGGGGACGGGCGATGATCCGCCTGACATGGGTGCAGCCGGAGGACCTGGTCGGCCACGAGCTGCGGCAGGCGGCCGAGGACGGACGGGGGGCGCTCCCGGAGGTGACGGCGATCGGCGAGCGCTGGCACGCCGCCGGGGGACACGACGCGCCGCCCCGGGCGGGCGCCTCCCCGGGGCCCGCCCCCGAAGAGCTGCGCGCCCTGGCCGGGGAGCTGCTCGACGAGCTCGCGGCGATCCCCTCGCCGCTGCCCGAGCCCTCGGAGCTCGACGAGATCGTCGCGAGCTGCCCGGACTGGCCCGCCGCCCGCCCGCGAATCCATGCGGAGCCCGGCCGCGTACGCGGCGCGTGGTGGGGCCGGGCGGCCGGCTGCCTCCTGGGCAAGCCGGTGGAGAAGATCCCTCGCGAGGGGATCAGGGCCATCGCCGAGGCGACCGGCAACTGGCCGATCCGCGGCTGGTTCACCGCGAAGGGGCTGCCGCCGGAGATCGCGGAGCGGTGGCCGTGGAACCGCCGCAGCGCGGCCACCAGCCTCGCCGAGAACATCGACGGCGTGCCCGAGGACGACGACCTCAACTACGCGCTGCTCGCGCTCGACGTGCTCGAACGGCACGGCCGGGACTTCACGACCGAGGACGTGGCGCGGACCTGGCTCGACGCGCTGCCCGCCGGGCGGGTCTTCACCGCCGAGCGGGCGGCCTACCGCAACCTGCTCACGGGTCTCGAACCCCCCGCGACCGCCGTCCACCGCAACCCGTTCCGCGAGTGGATCGGCGCGCTGATCAGGGCCGACGTGTACGGCTGGGCCAATCCGGGCGACCCGGCGACGGCCGCGGAATGGGCGTGGCGGGACGCCCGGCTCAGCCACACGGCCAACGGGATCTACGGCGCGATGTTCGCCGCTGCCATGTGCGCGCAGGCGCTCGTCGCCGGGAACGTGGGCGAGGTCGTCGAGGCCGGGCTGTCGGTCGTGCCGCCCGGCTCGCGCCTGGCCGAGGCCGTACGGCAGGCCGTCGCGGACGCCGCGGCCGAGCCGGACTTCGAGCGGGTCGCGGACCGGCTGTACGCGCGGCACGGGCACCTCCACTGGGTGCACACGGTCAACAACGCGGCGCTGCTGGCGGCGGCCCTCGTCCACGGCGCCGGGGACTTCGCGGCCACCGTCGGCGCGGCCGTGGCCGGAGGCTGGGACACCGACTCGGCCGCCGCCACGGCCGGGTCGATCGCCGGCGCGCTGGCGGGCGGCGTCCCCGAGCGGTGGACCACCCGGGACCGGCTGGCCAGCAGCCTGCCCGGCTTCGACGGCGTCTCCATCGAGTCGCTCGCCGCCCGCACGCTCGTGCTTTCCGAGGGGGACCGACGGTGATCTCGGTGTTCGGCAGCGCCAACATGGACCTGGTGGCGTACGTCGCCCAGGCTCCCAAGCCGGGGGAGACCATCACGGGCCGGGAGTTCCGCACGATTCCCGGCGGCAAGGGGGCCAACCAGGCGATCGCCGCGGCCCGCGCGGGGGCGCAGGTGGCCTTCCTCGGGGCCGTGGGGGACGACGCGTTCGGGCCGGGCCTGCGCGCCGCGCTCGCCGAGGCGGGCGTGGACACGACCGGGCTGCGGGTCGTGCCCGGCTCCTCGGGCGTCGCCCACATCGTCGTGCAGGACGGCGGCGACAACTCGATCATCGTGGTGCCCGGCGCGAACGGCGCGGTCACCGGACCCGCCGGACGGGACGCGGAGGTCATCGGCCGGTCCGACGCGCTGCTGCTGCAACTGGAGCTGCCGATGGACGCCGTGGTCGCCGCGGCTCACGTTCCCCGTGCTGTGGCGTCCCGTGCCGAGGTGATCCTGACCCCGGCCCCGGCGGTGCCGCTGCCCGCCGAACTGCTGGAGGCCGTCGGCCTCATCGTGCCCAACGAGCACGAGGCGGCGGCCCTCACCGGCCGCGACGACCCCCGCGACGCGCTGGAAGCGCTGCTCGACCTTGTCCCCGAGGCCGTCGTCACCCTGGGCGCCTTGGGCGCCCTGTACGGCTCGCGCGACGGCACCCGACTGCGTGAGGCCGCCGTACCGGTGCGGGCGGTGGACACCACGGCGGCGGGGGACACCTTCGTGGGGGCACTGGCCGTGGCCAGGACCGAGGGGGCCGGCCCGGCGCGGGCGCTGCGCTTCGCCTCGGCCGCGGCGGCGCTGTCGGTGCAGCGGGAGGGCGCCAGCACCTCCATGCCGCACCGCAACGAGATCGACCGTCTTCTGGAGGGACTGTGACGATGGAGGGCGGGCGGAGCGGGCCGCTCGACGGCGTACGGGTGATCGACGCCGCGACGCTGTTCGCCGGGCCGACCGCGGCGATGCTGCTCGGCGACTACGGCGCCGACGTCGTCAAGGTGGAGCACCCGCGCAGGCCCGACCCGTCGCGCGGGCACGGGCCCGAGGGGCTGTGGTGGAAGATGCTCGGCCGCAACAAGCGGACGATGACGCTCGACCTGTCCACCACGGAGGGCCAGGACCTCATGGTCCGGCTGGTCGAGGACGCCGACGTGCTCATCGAGAACTTCCGCCCCGGCACGCTGGAGCGCTGGAACCTGTCCTGGGACCGGCTCAGCGAGGTCAACCCCGACCTGGTGCTCGCCCGGGTGACCGGGTTCGGCCAGTTCGGCCCGTACGCGAGGCGGCCCGGGTTCGGCACCCTCGCCGAGGCGATGAGCGGCTTCGCCGCGATGACGGGGGAGCCGGACGGGCCGCCCACGCTGCCGCCGTTCGGGCTGGCGGACGGTATCTGCGCGCTGGCCACCGCGTTCGCCGTGATGACGGCCCTGCGGTCGGGGCGCGGGCAGGTCGTCGACCTGTCGATCATCGAGCCGATCCTGACCGTGCTCGGCGCCCAGCCGACCATCTACGACCGCCTCGGCCTCGTGCCCCCGCGCACCGGCAACCGCTCGGTCAACAACGCGCCGCGCAACACCTACCGGTGCCGCGACGGCTCCTGGGTCGCGGTCTCCACCTCGGCGCAGAGCATCGCAGAACGGGTGATGCGCCTGGTCGGGCGGCCCGAGCTGGTGGACGAGCCGTGGTTCGCCACCGGCGCGGGCCGGGTGGCGCACGCCGACGAGCTCGACGCGGCCGTGGCGGCCTGGGTCGGCGAGCGGACGCGGGAGGAGGTGCTGCGGGCGTTCGAGGAGGCGGAGGCCGCGGTGGCGCCGGTCTACGACGTGCGCGACGTGCTGGCCGACCCGCAGCTGGCGGCGCTCGACGCGGTGACCACCGTGGAGGACCCCGAGCTGGGCCCGCTGCGGATGCAGAACGTGATGTTCCGGCTGTCGCAGACCCCGGGACGGATCCGGTGGACCGGCCGTCCGCACGGCGCCGACACCGACGAGATCCTGCACGGCCTCGGCCTGACCGGCGCGCAGATCGACGCCCTGCGGGCCAAGGGAGTGGTGTGACATGTCACATCGTGATCGGGCATGAGCGGCGATCACCCGGAAAGGGGCACGGAGGATTCGCGAGGAGGTGACGCCGTGCCTTCTTCCAGGCCTTCATCCGGGCACCCTGCCGCCCCCCTGACGTGGTTGTACGTGCCCGCCGACCGCCCGGACCGGATCGGCAAGGCCCTCGGCGGCGAGGCCGACATGGTGATCGTGGACCTGGAGGACGCGGTCGCCCCCGAGAGCAAGGGCGTCGCCCGGGCCGCGGTCGTCGCCCTGCTGGCCACGCCGCAGCCGCGGGTGGAGGTCCGCGTCAACGACGTCCGCACGCCGTACGGCCAGGCCGACCTGCACGCGCTCGCAACGCTGCTGCACGGCGGCGGCGGCCTGCGCATCCCCAAGGTGGAGTCGGCCGACGAGGTGCGCTGGATCGCCGACGCGGTGCCGGGCGTGCCGCTGCGCCTGATCATCGAGTCGGCCCTCGGGCTGGAGCGCGCCTTCGAGATCGCCACCGCCTCACCGGCCGTCGCCGGGATCGGGCTGGGCGAGGCCGATCTGCGCGCCGACCTCGGCGTGACCGACGAGGCGGGCCTGGCCTGGGCGCGTTCCCGCATCGTGGTCGCGGCCCGGGCGGCGGGGCTGCCGGCCCCGGCCCAGTCCGTGTACACGAACGTGCGCGACCTCGACGGCCTGGCCGCCTCCTGCGCGGCGGGCCGGGCCATGGGCTTTCGCGGCCGGGCGGCCATCCACCCCATCCAGCTTCCGGTGATCGCGGCGGCCTACCGCCCGACCAGGGAGGAGATCGTGGCCGCCCTGGAGGTCGTCTCGGCCGCCGACCAGGGCGCGGTGGCGCTCGCCGACGGCCGCTTCGTCGACGAGGCCGTCGTCCGTCAGGCCCGCCGCCTCCTCACCGACGCCGGCGGCCACTGAGAGCCTGCCGACGAAGGCTCACGTGCTCGTGCGCATGGGCGCCCGAAGCCGGCCGAGGCCGGGCGGACTACGGTGTCCGCCCGGCCTTGGGGGTCATCGGTTCAGGTGGGGTCACGGGCAGTTGCCGATGTCGCTTTCCGCGGAGGCCAGCACGACGTTGGTCTTGGCCAGGCCGAGGGCGTCGACGGTGATGTGGACGGCGTTGACCGTCAGGCCCTTGTCGGGGGTGGTGAACGACGTTTGCTCGTTCAGGACGAGCTTGACGACGCCGACGTTGACCATGGTGTTGGGCCGGACGTCGGTGGGTTCTGCGATGACCACCGTGCTGCCGACCTTCAGGGAGGCGATCGTGGTGGTTCCGGTGGATCCGGCGCAGGTGGTGGTGGAGCTGGATTTGACGGTCTTCACGGTGATCACGGGGATGCCGGTGATCCCGACGGTGGTGTCGTCGATGGAGGCGGTGGCCACGGATCTGCCGGGGAATTCGGTGGTGGCGACCTGGGCGCACAGGGCGTGCGCGCTGATCAGCCCGCTGAGGGTGGCGACGCAGGGCACCGAGGTGGCACCGGTCGAGGTGGTGGAGACGGGACCGGTGTCGGGGGTGCGTGCGATGTCGACCAGTTGGACGCCTGCCAGGGTGGCATTGGCGGTCAGGCCGTAGGCCCGTCCGGTCAGCCGCTGCGGTGTGACGGTGACCTGTTCGGCGCCGCACGGTGAGGTGACGGAGTTGTTGCTGTCGTCGCCGCTGTAGGTGGCGGTCCACCGGTAGATGCCGGCCGCGCCGATGGTCACGTTGCCGGATGCGGCGGTGCCGCTGCCCGACACCGTCCCGGTACGCGTCGCGATGGGCGTCGCACAGCCGGTGTCACCCGGCCCGAACAGCTGGAACGTGACGGTGCCCGTCGGGTGGTACCCGCCGGACAGGGTCGCCGTGTCGGACACGTTCCCGCCCGCGGGCACCGAGCCCGACGGCGTCGTGGCGATCGACGGGGTCGCCTTGGGGACGTGTTCGGTGATCGTTTCAGTGAAGCCCGGGGACAGGACGCCGTTGAGCAGGAAGTCCACCGTGCAGGTGAGGGTGCTTCCCGGTTTGGCTCCGGCGCCGACGGTGACGACCTCGGTGAAGGTGGCGTCGTCGCCGCTGGTCACCGTCCTGCTGGCGGGGGTCAGGGACACCGACAGGTTCGGGTCGCAGTCGCGCAGCTGGTGGGTGACCGTGACCGGCAGGTTGTGCAGGGCCGCGAGGATGGTGTCGCTGACCTCGGAGGGGTTGAGGCCGGAGAACAGCTGCCCACCCGTGGCGTCGGTGATCGCGGTCGCCTGCCCACCGACGTTCAGCCCGGCCAGGTCGAACGCGAGCACGGTGATGTCGGCCGCCTGCAGGGCGCTGATCGTATCGGCCAGCGTGTGGCCGTTGCTGGGGTCATGGCTGGGGGCGTCCCCGATCAGCAAAACGATACGGGTGCTGTTCGGCCGGAAGCCGACCGCCCCGGACGCGACCCGGAACAGGCCGTTGATGCCGTCCTCGGGCAAGTCGCCGCCGCCCGTCGCGGTCAGCGAGTTGAGACCGTCGGTGACGTCGGTCTGGTTGGCGGTGAGGTTCTGCGCCACCCGGAACGACGTCGCGTCCACCGCCACGTCCCGGTACTCGACGACGGCGAACTGCGCGTCCGGCTGCGCCGAGGCGACGTTGGACAAGATGGTGTTCGCGTTGGTCCGCACGTTCGAGATGACCCCGCCCATGCTCCCTGTCGTGTCGATCAAAAACGTGATATCCGGCTTGGGAGGGATCGCCGGGGTGGACACGGTCTTGGCGATCGTCGTCGATTGACCGGGGGCCAGGTCCAGCGTCACGTCCGCCGGGGTGACCCCGGGCGCGGCGGACGCCGTCCCCACCCCTGCCACCAGCATCGCGCCGGCCACCGCCGCGCACACGGCGGCCCGTAATCTTCGCGTCATTCTCACGGTGTCATTCCTTCTGGTATGGCGTTATGCCATGAGGAATCGGGGACCGCCGCCCATTCGGAATTTCTACGATTGCGCCATCCGGGACGCCCTCTCCTCACGTGTCGGCGCGCGGGCGGATACCAAATCCCATTGATTGAGGACCTCGGTGATATTTCCAGCGTCAACCGCTGATCAACGAGGGGGTGTGGCCACGGTCATATGGTGACTGACCGACGAATAGCTGTAAATAGGCCACTTACGGCAAGTTCCCGGATGGCCACATTCGGCCACTCCTTGCCGATGACAGGCACCCGTGAGCAGCGAGCTTCGCCAGGATCCTCTTCGGGTGTGCCCGGCGAAATGAGTGATCCGCGGTATGCCGCTTCGGGAAAAGAACGGCCGTTTCCGGTCCTCCGGACCGTCTGAATCGCGGTCGTGCGCATCGCCGCAGAGTCGACCGGCATTCTCCCGCACGCCATTCGGCAGCGATCGGAACCGGCATATATGACGAATTCCGGTCATGACTCCGGCGACCGAGCCCTTTATCGGCGGGATCCGCGGTGCTTCACGTCGTGCGCTGCGCGACGAACACGAACTCGCGGCCCGGGCGGTCGGGTGCGTCCCGCACGTCCAGCACGCGGTAACCGTTCGCGGCCAGGCTCGCTTCCACCTCGTCACGGTCGCGGAACCGGAGGGTCGAGTCCGACGTGACGACCGCGCCGTCCGCGAGGAAGGTGTACGTGTAGCGGAAGGACACCAACGGCAGGCTCACATCGGTGACCTCGAGACGCCGCTCCACGCTTCCGGCCTCCGGGAGGTCGAGGACGAGCGGACCGCTGTGCGACGCCCACTCCTCCCACGCCCGGCGTTCGGGACGCCTGGTCTCGAACACGAGATGGCCTCGCGAGCGGAGCGCGCCGTGGATGCCCCGGAGCGTCCGCGTCCAGTCGTCGTCGGTGAGGAAGACCTGCGCCACGTTCCCCGTCATCACCGCGAGATCGGCGCCGAACGCCGGGATCCCGGTGGCGTCGCCGTGGACCCAGGTGATCCTTCCGGTCCTGTCCTTCGATCTGGCGATCCTCAAAGACGCCTCGGCGGGATCGACGCCCATGACCGTGCGTCCGCTGTCCGCGAGCAGGATCGCCAGGCTTCCCGTTCCGCAGCCGACGTCGAGCACCCGGCCCGCGCTCAGTTCGCCGGCGATGCCGAGATAGGCGTCGAGATCGTCGCGGTCTCCGTCGAAGGCGTCGTAGACGGCGGCCAGGCGGGGGTGGGCGAAGATCGCGTCAGGCACGGGACGACCCTACCTCGCCCTTCGCGGGTGTCGTGGGCGACGGATGCGACTTGATGACAATTTATGCTTAGATTGTCAGAAAGTCAGCGAACATGAAGAGGCAATGCGCATGAGAACCGCCAAGTGGCTCGCGGCCGCAGCGACAGGAATGACCTTGACTGTGACGGCGGCTCCCGCACAGGCCGCCCTGGCCCCCGGTCAGATCGCAAGCTGGGCGACCGGCAAATGCATGGCCATCGGGAACTCCAGCACGGCGAACGGGGCGGCCGTGATCCAGTGGGACTGTCTGACCAGCAGCCCCGGCCAGTTCTGGCATCTGCGGGTGGGCAGGATCCACTCCTACACCGTGGAGGTCGTGAACGACCACAGCGGCCTGTGCCTGGCCGTTGCCAACGGGAGCACCAGCAACGGCGCGCGCTTGATCCAGTGGACCTGCAACGGGCACGAGAGCCAGCAGTGGCTCCGGCGCGACGAGACCTTCGTCAACAGCGGCAGCGGGAAGTGCGCGGCGCTCCCCAACAGCACCTCGGCCAACGGAGCAGAGCTGATCCAGTGGACCTGCAACGACAGCTACGGCCAGATGTGGGATCTCTAGCGGTCGTATCGCAGGCCGTGCGTGAGGGCGACCTCGGCCGGGGCGGCGCGCAGGACGCCGTGCCCAGCCGGGGCGAGTCCGCCGGAAGGTTCGGGGTCCACCCGCTCCGCCGCGGCCTGGCCGAGCTTCGTGAGCAGGAAGGCAAGACCGAATGACCAGTCAAGCGAATCACCCGGCGCCCAACGCGTCCGTCCGCGTGTTCGCGTCCGTGGTGGCGGTGGCGACGGCCGCCGCCTCCGGCTACTTCGCCGTGGGCGGCGTCCTGACCCCCGGCGCCCTCGTGGCAGGCGGGGACGACGCGGCGGCCCGCGTGTTCGCGGCCTACATGTCCGCACGCGGCGTCGTGCTCCTCGGCGCCCTGCTGCTGTGCGCGGCCCTGCGCGCCTGGCGTCCGCTGGCCCTGGTCCTCGCACTCAACGCGGCCGTCCAGGCGGTCGACGCCGTGATCGGGGCCGTCCGGCACGAGCCGGCCCAGGCGATCGGCCCGGCGTGCTTCGCTCTCCTCCTCGCCGCCGCGGCGGCGCTGCTGGGAAGGACTCCACGATGATCGGACGACGGGCCTTCCTTGCCGGAGCGGCGGGCCTGCTGGCCTCGGGTGCCCGGACGTGGTCCGCCGCCCTGCCCGACTACGTGAGCGGCTCGGCCATCCAGGCGCTGCTCGACCAGGCCAGGGACGGCAAGGGCGCCAGGGACGCCGCCGGTCGGTACGTCGCCAAGGTCCCCAAGGCCACCTACCTGCTGACCAGGCCGCTGATCGTGTACGGAAACACGCACCTGGACGCGACCGACGCCAGGATCGTGGCCCGATTCCCGGCCGAGGGCGTCAAACGCACCATGGTCCTCAACGCCGTCGGCGCCGCGACCGGCGGCTACGCCGGGGCGGGCAACATCGCCATCACCGGCGGCAGCTGGGACCCGGTGTGGGACTTCGTCCAGCGCGGCAGCCTGGACCAGGCGCCGGCCATGAACGGCATCACGATCATTCACTCCAGCGACGTGCTCATCCAGGGCGTGACCATGTGGAACGTCAAGTGGTGGCACGGCATCGAGCTGAACGCGGTGCGCCGCGGCACCGTGCGCGACTGCGCGCTCAAGGGCTGGATCGCCGATCCGGGCCAGGGGCTGTGGCACGGCGAGGCCGTCCAGCTGGACCTTCCCGCGGAGGGCAACACCTGGGGCGGCACCGGCGACCTGACCCCGTGCCGCGACATCCTGCTGACCGGCAACATCTGCGACGCCTCCGGCTCCCAGGCCGGATGGGGCCAGTTCACCGGGTCGCACACCACCGACCCGGACCGCCCGCACTCCGGCGTACGCATCGAGAACAACACCGTACGCAACACCCGCTGGGACGGCATCGCCACGGTGAACGCCACCGACGTGCGGATCGCGGGCAACACGGTGGACGGCTGCGAGGGCGGCATCTACGTCAAATCGGTCGCCGGCGGGCCCCTGCGCGGCGTGGAGATCACCGGAAACCAGGTGACGAGCTGCGGTGTCCGGGACTGGCTGGCCGTACGGGCCGACGCGGCGGGCCCGATCACCGACGTCGCGGTGACCGGCAACGTCGTCCCGTGTTCGAGGGTGCGCTACTACGGCCCGGTCACCCCTGGAACGGGCATCACCCTGGACTGCCCGCCCGCCTCCTGAAGGCCGTCCACGGCGCGATGTCCTAACCGGCCAGTCGCCGGAGGAGACCCTCCAGATCGCGCTCGCCGTCGGGGGTCTGGGCGCCGTGGGCCAGTCCGTCGCGGATCAGCTCCGTGGCCGCGGGGCGAATGATCTGTCCCACCCAGGCGTCGTTCTCCCGCTGGAGCCCCTCGGCCAGGTTCTCCGGCGGGATGGCGTGCTTGGCCGCCGCTATCACGCCCTCGGGCAAGGCGGCGATGTTGCGGGCGAGCCGGTCGACGACGTCGTCGAGCTCGTCGGCGGGGACGGCCCGGTTGACCCAGCCGTAGCGCTCCGCGGTCTCGGCGTCGTACAGGTCGGCACTCAGCACCGCCTCCAGAGCGCGGTTGCGGCCGGCCCTGGTGGCGAGATACTGCGTGCCCCCTCCGCCGGGCACGATGCCCATGAGGCCTTCGATCTGGCCGATCCCGGCACGGCCGATCGCTGCGAACGTCATGTCCGCGGCGGCGACGAACTCCGCCCCGCCGCCGCGCGCGATCCCGGCGAGCTTGACGACGGTCACCTGGGGCTGGTGGCGTAGCAGTTCCCCCAAGGCCTGGAAAACGTTGACACCGTCCGGGAGGTCCTGCGCGAACGTGTCGAGCGCGTCCGGTGTGTCACCAAGCGACATGTCGACGTGGGCGATGAAGAACTCAGGGTTGGCACTGTCGAACACGACGACCCGGACCGAGTCGTCGTCCCGCAGCGCGGTCAGCAGGCGCCGGAGGTCGCCCATCAGGGCGACGTCCAAGACGTTGACGGGCGGATTGTCGAGGGTGACGCGGGCGATGCCGGCTTCGCGGCTCACCCGCAGGGTCGTGTAGGCGTCGTTCATGGAGATCCCCGATCCGTATCTGGTGTGCACCTAGGTTCCCGATGCATACTTACGGTGCAGCGGTGGGCGATCAGCCGTCAATAACGCACTTTCGGCATCTCAGGGATCGTGAAGGATACCGATATGGCCATTCCCGAAGCCGGCACCTCAGCGGACGTCGTCTTCCGGGCCGACTGCCCCAGCCGCCCCATCCTCGACCAGATCGCCGACAAGTGGTCGATGATGGTGATGGCGGTCCTCGACGAACCCAGGCGGTTCAACGAGATCAAGCGCCGTCTTGAGGGCGTCACCCAGCGCGTCCTGACCCAGACCCTGCGCCGCCTGGAGCGCAACGGGATGATCGCGCGCCGCGTGCTCCCCACCTCGCCGGTGGGGGTCGAGTACTCGCTCACGCCGCTCGGCGAATCGCTGCGCGAGCCGTTCGGCCGGTTGTACGACTGGACGGTTTCCAACGCGGACGAGATCCAAAGGCATCAGATGGAGTACGACCGACGCGTTCAGGGCTGAGAACCTGATGTGCACTGCGCCGCACGCGCGAGTTCTGGCGTATCACGCATGGCGAGCGCGACCGCGGCAGTATGCGGCGACCGTTCTTCGATTCACCCCGGCAGGGCTGCGCGTTCCGCTCGCCGGCGCCGAGCGGACGGGGCAAGGGCAGGACTGCGAGGATGACCGCACCTGACAAGAGAACGGAGCCGGCATGGACATGCGCGCACAGGTGGAGTGGGTGGACTCACGGGAGAGGCTTCCGGAGGAAGGAATACCCGTGGCCGCCGCGATCACGGGCCGTTTCGCGTCCGGCGACGCGGACGAGAGCGATCCGTACGCCGGGCAGGAATTCTGGCTGGTGAGGCCGATGTACTTCACCACCCGGCACTTCGGTGAGGACGGGCGTGAGTACCGCGACTGCTTCGTCGACTCCGACGGTGTCGTCCGCCCGCCCTATGGCCGGGACCGTGACGACCCGCAGGACGGTGACGACCCGCAGCGCTGTGACGACCCGATCACCCACTGGGCCGAGCTGCCCACTCTGCCGGGCACGGCCGTGCATTACCTGGTGGGCGAGGAGGCGAGGATCGCTCGCGCGAACGCCTTGGGCGAGGGCGCATGACGGCGGTCGCGGCCCGCTCGCGATCTCATGAGCGTCGGACGGCCGCGCCGGCCGTCAGGCGTGGAGAACGGCGGCCGGCCTGCTGGTCAGGCCCCTGACCGCGAGCTCCACGAGCTGACGCAGGCGCTTTCGCAGGACGGCCGGCTCCGCCTTCTCCCGCACTATTCCCGACAGCGCGTCCACCAGCACGGCGGCGGCGTCGGCGGCGGAAAGGGCCACGTCGAGCAGGTCGAGTTCCTCGGCCGCGTCGCCGAGCGTGGCCTCGACGACCGACAGGTAGGCCGACTCGAACGAGGACATCACGTCCTCGACGATCACTTCGGCCTCGGCGAACAGCTCCGCCCGGTACTCCGCCTCGACCGCGCCGGCGAAGAACTCGATCTTGATGGCCAGGATGTCGTAGAGGCGGTCGGCGATCGGCCGGCCGGAGCGCCGCGCGGCCTCTGCCGCGGCGACGATGTCGTCGGCGAACCTGCGCGCGACCGCCCTGAAGACGTCTTCCTTACCCTTGAAGTGCAGATAGACGGCCGGACGTGACATGCGCGCCGCGCGCGCGATCAGGTCCATGGAGGTGCGGCGGTAGCCGTACCTGCCGAACACGTCGAGCGCGGCGGCCACGATGTGGTCGCGCTTGGCCTCGGCGGCATCCGTCATGCTGACACGATATACGCGTTCCGTCAGCTCGCCATCGTGCCGCCGACTTCCGCTCCGCGCCGGTCACCGCGCACTGTCGCCGGCGCGGATCCCCTGCAGCCCGAACGCCCGGGTGACCAGCCGCTCGCGCAGCCCCGCCGGGGCGTGCGCCAGCATGCCGTAGACGCGGACGTCCGCGCTGACCGGGTAGCGGCGCTTCGGGTCGCGCGCCTCGACGGCCGTCGCGATCGTGGCGGCGACGGCCTCGGCCGGGCCGGTCTTCTGGCCGGCGATCGCCTTGCCGAAACGTGCGAGGTGGTCGTCGTACAGCGCGACCCTGTGCGGGTCGGCGGCCGCCAGTGCCTTGCGCGCGGCGGCGTCGGCCTTGTCGAAGATAGCGGTGGCGGTGGCCCCGGGCTCCACGGAGATCACCGGGATGCGCCAGGCGGCAAGCTCGACGCGCAGGGCGTCCGTCAGCGCTTTGAGCGCGGCCTTGCTGGCCGAGATCGGCGCCATGAACGGCAGGGCCACGTGCGCGGTCGGGGCGCTCACGTTGACGATACGGCCCCGGCCCGCCCGCAGCAGGGGCAGGAACGCCTGGGTGACGAACGCCGGGCCGAGGGTGTTCACCGCGAACTGCTTGCGCAGGTCGTCGGGCGGAACCAGTTCCAGTGGGCCCTGGACGATGATCCCGGCGTTGTTGACCACGGCGTGCAGCCCGCGGCCTCGTACCTCGTCGTGCACCCGCTCGGCCGCGGACGCGACGGAACCGGGGTCGGTGACGTCCATGGTCACCACGCGTACCCCGGCCGTCCGGCCCAGGCTCGCGTCCTCGCCGCGCACGGCGGCGTAGACCGTGTAGCCGCGCGCGACGAGTGCCTCCACGGCCGCCCTGCCGATTCCGCCCGCGGCACCCGTGACCAGAACCGCCCTGTTCTCGATCGCCATGCTCTCGCTCCTTACATGGTCTTAGGTACATGTACTCAGGGACATGTGTGATGATGCACATGGTCCGACGGACATGTCAAGATGGGGAGCGTCGATCCGGAGGAGGGCCAATGTCGTTGCGCTACGGGCTGCTCGGCCTGCTCGCGGAAGGCCCTGCCAGCGGATACGACCTGGCGCGACGGTTCCAGGAGGTGCTCGGCTCCGTCTGGCCCGCACAGCATCCGAAGATCTACGCCGAGCTGAACCGGCTGGCCCAGGAGGGCCTGATCGAGGTCGAGAGCGAGGGTCCGCGAGGGCGCAAGGCCTACCGCATCACCGAGGCGGGGCTCGCGGCTGTCCGCGCCTGGCTGCGCGACACCGAGGTGGACCACACGCTGCGCATGCAGTCGTTGCTGCGCTCGTTCTTCTTCTGGCTCATGGAGCCCGACGACCTGCGCCGCCACCTGGACGAGGAAGCCCGCTTCTTCGCCGAGGCGGCGGCGCGTTACGAGGAGTACGCGAAGGCCAAGGACCGCGGCGAGTTCGGCGACAGTCCCCAGACCCGATCCATGCGCATCGCCATCGAAGCCGGCGTACGCCTCTATCGGACCCTCGCCGAGTGGGCCGAGTGGGCCAAGACCGTCCCGCCGAACTCGTCCACGGCGACCGACTCCTGACGAGAAGGCCACGTGCCGTCCCCGACGGGACGGTCACTCGGCTGTCGGCGGCTTCTTGCCGAAGGCGCCGACGCGCGCGTGGAAGACGCCCATGACCAGGACACCGAGCGCTCCCGCGACGGCGGCGGGCAGAGGGTGCGCGCCCACGTCGGCGGCCGCGGTCAGCGCGGCCGCGATCAGGTACATCCCCCAGCCCGCGACCACGTTGACCAGCGGCCCGTAGCCGAACGGTGTGGGGAACCCCTCCTTGGTGATCCCCTTCACGAAGTGCGGCGTCGCGTTCGCCGCGAAGACGCCGGCGAAGAAGCTCAGAAGGACGGTCAGTCCCATGCCTGCTCCCAGTTCGGTGAATGATTTCTGACAAATTAGACCATAAATGTCAGTATGACAGCAGCCGAGAGGAGTGTCGCCGGTCTGATTGCCATCAACCTATAAATTTGGTAGGAAATACCTGTGTATCTGGCATCGTGGTTGGTCCGGCGTCGGCACGTCGACCTGTGCCGTCTGAACGGCTCGGCCTGTCGCTCCTGAACCTCGGCCTCACGGCCGGCGCGGTCACCTTCGCCGGCCGTCCTCCTTCCGCTGTCGCGCCGTGCCCACGTCCGAGTTGCGCGGCCCGGCGCCCTCCTCCCGGAGCGACCACTGTGACGTCATCCCCCTCCAGATCACTTTCCGCCGACCCCCGTCCTCTCCCGCCGGACGGCGCGCCCGCGCCCGCCGGCCCGCCGCCCGCCGGAGCAACGCGTACCGCCTCGACGCCGGGCGGACGGGGCCGCAGGGCCCGCCGGATCGGCGTGCGAGTGCTGTCGCTGCTCGCACTGCTCGCGTTGTGGCAGCTCGCGGCGGCCGCGGCCGGCAACCCGTCGTTCGTGCCCGCGCCCCGGGCCGTGTGGGACCAGCTCGTCCTGCTGTCCACCACCCACGACGGCGTTCGCGGCTACGGCGGTCACCTGCTCGTCGAGCACCTGGGAATCAGCGTGCGCCGCATCCTCATCGGTTCGGCGCTCGGCGTGGCGGCAGGGCTGGTCCTCGGCGTCGTCCTGGGCGCCGTGCCGTGGATCCGCCTCGTGGCCGAGCCGGTCGTGACCTTCGTACGGGCCCTGCCTCCGCTGGCGTACTTCAGCCTGCTGATCATCTGGTTCGGCATCGACGAGACGCCCAAGCTGTGGCTGCTGGCCATCGCCGCGCTCCCGCCGGTCGCCGTGGCCACCGCCGCGGCCGTCCACGGCGCGCCGACCGGCCTCGTGGAGGCGGCCCGGGCGCTGGGCGCCTCACGACGGGACGTGATCAAGGACGTGGTGCTGCCCAGCGCGCTGCCGGAGATCTTCACCGGTGTCCGGCTGGCCGTCGGGGTCGCGTACTCCTCGGTCGTCGCGGCGGAGACCGTCAACGGCGTGCCCGGCATCGGGGGGATGGTCCGCGACGCGCAGCGCTACCTGCAGACCGACGTCGTGGTGCTCGGGCTGCTCGCCATCGGCCTGTCCGGACTGCTGATCGACGGCCTGCTGCGTGCCGCGGAGACCCGCCTCATCCCCTGGCGCGGCCGCGTCTGAGCCCCCGCCACGCCTCGTCAACACCCCTCCCACTGCAAAAGGAACTCCCCGCCATGTCACGACCACGCCTCACGCGCCTGCTTTCCGTCGTCCTGGCCGCCGCGACGGCCGCCGTCCTGGCCGCGTGCGGCGACGGCGCCGCCTCCGGTGCGGGCGGAGGCGGTACGGCGGACCGCACCATCCGCGTCGCCTACCAGGCGTTCCCCAGCGGGGACCTCATCGTGAAGAACAAGGGGTGGCTGGAGCAGGCGCTGCCCGGCTACACCATCAAATGGACCAAGTTCGACTCCGGCGCCAGCATCAACACCGCCTTCGTGGCCAAAAGCGTGGACATCGCGGCCATCGGATCGAGCCCGGTCGCGCGCGGACTGTCCGCGCCGCTCAACATCCCCTACCAGGTGGCGTTCGTGCTCGACGTGGCCGGCGACAACGAGGCCCTGGTCGCCCGCGACGGCACCAGCATCTCCTCCGTGGCCGACCTGCGCGGCAAGAAGGTGGCGACGCCGTTCGCCTCGACGTCCCACTACAGCCTGCTCGCCGCGCTCGACAAGGCGGGAGTGCCCGAGTCCGCGGTGAACCTCGTCGACCTGGAGCCGCAGGACATCCTGGCGTCCTGGACCCGCGGCGACATCGACGCCGCCTACGTCTGGCTGCCCACGCTTGATGAGATCAAGAAGACCGGCAAGACGCTCATCAGCAGCCGTGAGCTGGCCACCGCGGGCAAGCCGACCCTCGACCTGGGCGTGGTGTCCACCGCGTTCATCCAGGCGCATCCCGACGCGGTGGACGCCTGGCGCAAGGCCGAGGCCAGGGCGCTCGACCTGATCGCGGACGATCCGGACGCCGCGGCCCAGGCGGTGGGCGCGGAGCTCAACATCGGCAAGGACGAGGCCAAGGCGCAGCTCAGCCAGGGCGTCTTCCTCAAGCCGGCCGATCTGGCCTCGCCCGAGTGGCTCGGCACGCCGGACAAGGTCGGCGGCCTGGCGCGCAACCTGGTGAACGCGGCGCAGTTCCTCAAGGACCAGCAGAAGATCGACGCGGTGCCCGACCTCGCCACGGTGGAGCGGGCGATCTACACCAAGGGGCTCCCCGGTGTCCTCGCGTCCTGAGGCGGCCGCCGTCCCGGCCGGAGCGGACGTCGCCGCCGTCCACCTGCACGAGGTCGAACACGTCTACGGCGGCGCGGGAGGCCCGGTCGCCGCCCTGGGTCCGATCTCCCTGACCGTCCCTCCCGGCGCCTTCCTCGTGCTCGTCGGGGCGTCCGGATGCGGCAAGAGCACGCTGCTCCGCCTCGTCGCGGGCTTCGAGAGGCCCACCTCCGGCACCGTACGGACGGGTGGCGCCGAACCCGTCCCGGGCAGGGGCGCCGGGATCGTCTTCCAGCAGCCGCGCCTGTTCCCGTGGAAGACCGTGGGCGGCAACGTCGAGCTGGCCCTGCGCTACGCCGGCGTGCCCCGCGCGGAACGCGCCCGCCGGGTGCCCGAGCTGCTGGAACGGGTGGGCCTGCACGACGTGGCGGACCGCCGCGTCTGGCAGATCTCAGGAGGGCAGCAGCAGCGCGTGGCGATCGCCAGGGCGCTCGCCGGCGACGACCCGCTGCTGCTGCTCGACGAGCCGTTCGCCGCCCTGGACGCGCTCACCCGCGAGCGCCTGCAGGAGGACCTGCGCCGGGTGAGCGCGCAGACCGGCCGCACGTCGGTGTTCGTCACCCACAGCGTCGAGGAGGCCGTGTTCCTCGGCAGCCGCGTCGTCGTGCTCACCCGCCGGCCGGGCCGGATCGCGCTCGACCTGGACGTCGACCTCCCGCGCAGCGGAGTGGAACCGCACGAACTGCGCGCCCTTCCCGAGTACGCCGCACTCCGCGCCGAGGTCGGCCAGGCCGTACGCGCCGCCGCGGCATGAAGCACCGCACCAACCACCCGTGAGGAGAGTGAGATGACCACACCGACCGCCGTGAAGCTGGACCTGCGGCCCCTCGGGCCCCACTTCGGCGCCGAGATCGAGGGACTGGACCTGGCGACCGCCACGGACGAGGAACTGGCCGCGGTGCGCGCCGCCCTGGTCGATCGCAAGGTGCTGTTCTTCCGCGAGCAGAGCTTGGACGACGACGGGCAGGTGGCGCTCGGCCGGCGTCTCGGCGAGCTGACCGCCTCCCACCCGGTCGTCGGGGGCGTCGACGAGGCGCATCCCGAGATCTACGCCCTCGACAGCGCCGACAACGGCTTCGCCGACGTCTGGCACACCGACGTCACGTTCATGCCCCGTCCGCCGCTCGGCTCCATCCTGCGCGCCGTGATCCTCCCGCCCACCGGCGGCGACACGAGCTGGGCCGACAGCCAGCTGGCCTACGACTCCCTGTCCGCCCCCGTGAAGGAGCTGGCCGACCAGCTCACCGCGGTCCATGACGGCAACCGCGAGTTCGGCTACTACCTGGCCCAGCGCCGCGGCGGCAGGGGCAACGTCTGGGACGGCGAGGTCGTCACCCGGCTGGAGCCGGTGGAGCACCCCGTGGTCCGCGTCCATCCCGAGACCGGCCGCAAGGGGATCTTCGTCAATCCCGGGTTCACCTCCCACATCGTGGGCGTGTCCGAGGCCGAGAGCCGGGCCATCCTGGACCTGCTCTACGCCCACCTCACCAAGCCCGAGCACATCGTGCGCCACCGATGGAGGACCGGCGACGTCGCCATGTGGGACAACCGGAGCACCGCCCACTACGCCAACCGCGACTACGGCGACGCGCACCGCGTGATGCACCGCATCACCCTCCGCGGCGACCGCCCCTTCGGCCCCGGCCGTACGAGCGGGTGACCGGGCGATCAACCTTCAGGGCCGTCAGGGGCCGGACGCCGCGCCGACCCAGCGGTGGTAGGCGTCCACGTCGACGTTGCTGCCGCACACGATGGTGACCACGTGCCGGCCGGCGAAGCGGCCGCGGTCTTCGAGGATCGCCGCGATGCCCAGCGCGGCCGACGGTTCGACGACGAGGCCGGCGTGGTGGAGGAGCATCCGCATACCGGCGATGATCGATTCCTCCCGGACCAGGACGGCGTCGTCGGCGACCAGGAGGAGGTCGTCCAGCACGGCCGGGATGGGGCTCCGGCCGGCGACGCCGTCGGCGATGGTGTCGGTCGAGTCCGTGGTGACGACGCGCCGCCGGCGCCAGGAGTGGGTCATCGCCGGTGCGCCCAGCGGCTGGACGCAGATCACCTCGACGCCGGGTGCCAGGGCCTTCATCACATGACCCACGCCGGTGGCCAGCGCCCCGCCGCCGAGGGCGATCAGGACGGCGTCGAACGACGGCACGCCCTCCACCAGCTCCAGGCCGATCGTCGCCGCGCCCTCGCAGGTCTCGATGTCCAGGCTGTCTTCGACCAGCCGGATGCCGTCGTGCCGCGCGACGGCCACGGCCCGCTCGCGAGCCATGTCGAAGTCGCCGTCCACCAGCTCCAGCCTGGCGCCCAGCGCGCGGATGCGGTCAAGCTTGGCCGCGGGCGCGAAGCGCGACGCCACGACCGTGACGTCGAGCCCCCGGCGGCGACCGGACCAGGCGAGGGCTTGGCCGAGGTTGCCCGCGCTGGCGCACACCACGGCCCGCGCGTCGCCGGCGGCGAGCAGGCTCGCGACCACCTCGGTGCCGCGGGCCTTGAAGCTGCGGACCGGGTTGGCCGTCTCGAGCTTGATGCTCACCGTGCACCCGAGGCCGGGCTCCAGCGCCTCGCAGCGATACAGGGGAGTGTCGAGGAAAATCGGGTCGATCACCCGGCGAGCCGCCCGGACGCGGGCGGTGTCGAGGCGCGTCTCCTGCACGGCACAGCAGCGTAGCGCCGCCGGCGCTGTCCCACTCCGGGCGGACGCCGGCCCGGCGACCGGGATGGGGTGTGTCAGGTCGCGATGGTGGCGACGGGATCGAGGCCGTAGGTGCGGGCGTAGCCGTTCTCGGTGCCGACGAGGAGGTCGACGACCTCGAAGTAGCGGTCCCAGAAGGGGGTTTCGCGCAGCGCGTCGATGAGGAGCTGGTAGGCGTCGTGGTCGTCCGCTTCCCAGACCCACACGTCGGTGACGCGTGCGGAGTAGAACTCGGTGTCGTAGAAGCGTGACCGGACGCCGGCGGTCTTGGCCTCGATCGTGGGGACGATCTGGGTGGTGAAGGCGTCCACCCGTTCCCGCACGGTCATGGCGAGCCACTCGGGTGTGGTCTTGACGAGCATGAACGCGGTGACCGGCGGGTGGGTTTCCTCAACGGGCATGATGTGTGCCTCCAGGGTGGCAGATGGTCTCGGTGCCGTGGCACCACGGGTTTCCGGCGTGCCGGTGGGGTCAGGTGAGGACGGCGGGCTTGAGGGTCTCGGCGCACCACTGCTCGAACGTAGTGGGGGAGGCGGTGTCCGGGGTGCGGGTGACGCCGGTGTCGAGGCCGTCGTCCTTGGCCCGCTTCATGTCGACGACGCCCTGGACGAACGCCTCGTTGAGGCCGTAGCCGACGAGGGCGTCGCGCAGGTCGCCGAGCGGCAGGCGTTCGTAGCGGACGGGTCGGCCGAGCTGCTCGGTCATGATGCGGGCCAGGTCGCCGGGGGACAGGTCCCGGGGTCCGAGGACCGGGACGCTGCCGGCGCCGGTCCAGGAACGGTCGAGCAGCAGGCCGGCGGCGACGGCGGCGATGTCGGCGACGGCGACGAGGGGGGCCTTGCGGCCGGCGTCGGCGGCGTCGGTGAAGACGCCCTTCTCGCGGATCGAGTCGACCTCCTCCAGCAGGTTCTCGAAGAAGGAGGGGCAGGCGAGGGCCCGGTAGGCGACGCCGGTGCCTGCGATGAGGTCGTCCATGGCGAGGGACGCGGTGACGAGTCCGGCGCGTCCGGCGACGGGGGTGCCGCGGCCGAGCGCGGAGACGCCGACGACGTGGCCGACGCCGTGGGCGGCGAGCGCCTTCACGGCGGGGCGGGTGAAGCCGCAGTAGGCGTCGATCGGGGGCAGGGAGGAGTCCGGGGGGACGAGCCAGAAGACGGCGTCCGCGCCCTCGAAGGCCCGGTCGACGACATCGGCGTCGCCGTGCGAACCGGTGAGCACCTCGACGCGTTCACGCACCGCGTCGGGGAGCCGGGCGGGGTCGCGCACGATCACGCGCAGTTCCTCGCCGTACGCGGGGGCGGACTCCAGGAGCAGGGGCAGCAGGCGGCGGCCGATGTTCCCGGTGGGGGCGGTGATGACGATCATGAAAACCTCGTAGGTCGTGCCGGATCGGAACGCCCTCATCCTGCGGAGAACCACGGTGTTGCCACAATGGGAACTTCAGCACGGGATCATTGCCTGAAGTGGAATCACCCTGATGAGCAGCCCAGATCCGGCCATCGACGCCAACCTCGCCGTCGCGCTGGACGCCCTGCTGGCCGAGCAGAGCGTCACCCGCGCGGCCGCCCGCCTGCACACCTCCCCCGCCGCCATGAGCCGCACCCTCGCCCGCCTCCGGCGCATCCTCCAGGACCCTCTCCTGGTGCGGGCCGGACAGACCATGGTCCCCACCCCCCGCGCCCAGGCTCTGCGCGACGAGGCGTCCTCGGTGGTGCGCCGTCTCGGAGCACTGCTCACCCCCGGCGCCGACGTCGACCTCGCCGCCCTGCGCAGCACCTTCACCCTGCAGGCCGCCGACCTGGTCGGCGCGGCGCTGGCCCCCGGACTGCTGCGACTGGCCCGGCAGGAGGCGCCGGGGGTTTCGCTGCGGTTCCGGGCCGAAGAGCTGGAGGCCGGACCGGCTCTGCGTGACGGCCGGATCGACCTGGAGATCGGATCCATCGACCATGTCGACCCCGAAACCCAGGTCGAAGAACTCGTCACCCTCCGGATGGCGGCGGCCGTCCGGCCCGGCCACCCTCTCACCGAAGGAACCCTGACCCCGGTCCGGCTCGCCGCCGCCGAACACGTCGTGGTCAGCCGTCGCGGCCGGTTCACGGGTCCCCTCGACACCGCCTTGGCCGAGCAGGACCTCCACCGGCGGGTCACCGTCGTCCTCCCCAGTCACCTGGCCGCGATGACCCTCGCCGCCCGCAGCGACGTCGTCTGCCTCATCCCCACCGCACTTCCCGGCGCCGGCCCCTCGCCCCTCACCGACGCCGTGACCACCCTCGGCCTGCGCGTTCTCGACATCCCCCTCCCGCTGCCGCCACTGACCGTCGGCATGGCCTGGCATCCCCGCCACGCAGCCGACGGAGCCCACCGATGGCTCCGCGACGCGGTCCGCCGTACTCTTCGCGCACCCGAGAGCGCGGCCACCTGACGGGGCCGATCCCCGCCGCGGCCGCTTTCATCCGCGGCCGGCGGCGCCGTTCCTCTCGCGGTCCCACGCTGCGCTGGCGAGCAGCATGTCCAGCGCGGTGGGGTAGGCGCTGTCGTTCATGTCGGCCACCAGCAGGGGCGCGACCGCCGCGATGTTGGGGTGGGTGGCGGGGGACAGGCGGGCGTAGGTCGCCTGCCACATCTCCTCGTCCGCCCTGCGCGCCTGCTCCGGAAGCGCGAGGGTCGCCGCGTCCAGGGCGGCGAACGCCAGCGTCATGTCGATGAAGGCGTGGTAGACGCGGACCGCGTCACGGTCGGGGAAACCGGCGCCGCGCAGCAGCCCGAGGATCGCCTCGTCGGCCGCGATCTCGTGGGACTTGCCGCTGATGCGGCTGGCGGTCAGCACGGCGGCCTGGGGGTGTTCGAGGTAGGCGGCATGGATGCGCAGGCCCAGCTCGCGAAGGTCGGCGCGCCAGTCGCCGGTGCGGTGCCAGCCGTCCATGGCCCGGCCGATGAGCATGTCGCCGATGGCCAGGGTCAGGTCGTCGATGCCGGCGAAGTAGCGGTAGAGCGTGCTGGGGTCGGCGCCCAGCGCGATGCCGAGCCGCCGTACGGTCAGTCCGGCGGAACCGTGCTCGCGCAGCATGCGCAGCGCGGTCCGCACGATCAGGTCCTCAGAGAGGACGACTCCGTTCTTCGTCGGGCGGCGCCGCCGGCGCGCCGACTCGGAAACCACCGGCTTGGGCACGATGCCTTCTCCCTCCGCCTGCTCCACCAGCGGCCACCTTATGCCAACACCATTGACGTTCGAGTAGCGATGACGTTGGATCGTGTGCACCAAAGGGGTCTTTGTCCTCAAAAGGGAGCTTTGTCATGCGTGTTCTGCTCGTCGGCGCCGGTGGGGTGGGTACGGCCATCACCCGGATCGCGGCCCGCCGGTCCTTCTTCGAGCACATGGTCGTGGCCGATTACGACATGGCGCGTGCGGAGGCGGCCGTCGCCGCGCTGGGGGAGGCGGGCGCCCGCTTCAGCCCCCGGCGGGTGGACGCGGGCGACGAGGCCGCGGTGGTGGCGCTGCTGGCCGAGCACCGCTGCGACGTCCTGCTCAACGCCACCGACCCGCGGTTCGTGATGCCGCTGTTCCGGGCGGCGCTGTCGGCCGGCGCGCACTACCTGGACATGGCGATGTCGCTGTCGCGGCCGCACCCGGAGCGCCCGCACGAGGTGTGCGGGGTCAAGCTGGGTGACGCCCAGTTCGAGCTGGCCGGCGAGTGGGAGAAGGCGGGCAGGCTCGCCCTGGTCGGCATCGGGGTGGAGCCGGGGCTGTCGGACGTCTTCGCCCGCTACGCCGCCGACGAACTGTTCGACCACATCGAGGAGATCGGCATCCGCGACGGCGCCGACCTCACCGTCGAGGGGTACGACTTCGCGCCCTCGTTCAGCATCTGGACCACCATCGAGGAGTGCCTCAACCCGCCGGTCGTCTACGAGGCCGGCCGGGGCTGGTTCACCACCCCACCCTTCAGCGAGCCGGAGGTGTTCGACTTCCCCGAGGGCATCGGCCCCGTCGAGTGCGTCAACGTCGAGCACGAGGAGGTCCTTCTCGTGCCCCGCTGGATCGACGCCGAGCGGGTGACCTTCAAGTACGGGCTGGGCGAGCAGTTCATCGACACGCTGCGGACCCTGCATCTGCTGGGGCTGGACCGCGCCGAGCCCGTCCAGGTCGCCGCCGAGGGCGGCGCCGCCGTCAAGGTCTCCCCGCGCGACATGGTCGCGGCGTGCCTGCCCGACCCGGCGACCCTCGGGGAGCGCATGCACGGCAAGACGTGCGCCGGCACCTGGGTCAAGGGCACCAAGGACGGCAGCCCGCGTGAGGTCTACCTCTACCACGTGGTCGACAACCAGTGGTCCATGCGCGAGTACGGCTCCCAGGCGGTGGTGTGGCAGACCGCCGTGAACCCGGTCGTGGCCCTCGAACTGATGGCGACCGGCGTCTGGTCCGGCGCCGGCGTCCTGGGCCCGGAGGCCCTGCCGCCCCGGCCGTTCCTCGACCTGCTCACGGCGTACGGCACCCCGTGGGGCCTGCGGGAGCAGTAGGCGGCCTGTTCACGTTCCCGTCCTCACCGCCCCTGCACTGAGTCTCCCCTCAGGGGCGGACTCGGAGGGCTGCTCCGCGCCTCCCTCGTGCAGGCGTTCGGCAGGATGAGGCCGTATGGGCCTCAACATCGTCGTCGGCATACTCGCCGAGTTGGACGAATCAGAGTCGGACACATCGGAGCCGGACGGCATGACGGGCGAGCTCTGCGACGACTTCAGGGCGATCGGGCGAGCCCTGGCAGCGGCCGGGCTCCCGGCGTGGTCGGAGCCGGATGCCGCGGACGTCGAGGCGGCCTATTTCGAGATGTACGGCTACGGCGGCCTGCACACGCTCCGCCGTCTGGCCGTCCATCTCGCCGAGAGCGGAGAGCTGCCTCCTCCGGCCCCGGTGGAGGTGGCCGTCGAGGATCCGCTGCTGAAGGACGTCTATTCGCGGGGACCCCGCTACGGCGTCGAAATCGACGAGGGAACCCGCGTGATCGGCGCCGAGCACGAGGCGGGCTCCGCGTACGACCATCTGATCCACCACAGCGACTGCGAGGGCTTCTACGTGCCCGTCGACTTCGCGTCCGTGTTCTACGACAAGGAGATAACCGGGGGATGGGTCGGCTCGTCGCAACGGTTGCTGGAGGAGTGCCGGGGCATCGCCGCACGGCTCGGGCTGCCGGAGGACCTCGACCCCTGGGGTGACGAGGTGAGCGCGGCGGTGGAGGCCGACACCGAGGGTGCGGAGGGCTGGCGCCGGTACGGCGTGGAGTCGTTCACGTGCCTACAGGTGATGGCCGCCGCCCGGCACTCCGTCGCGACGGGCGCGGCGATCGTCTTCTGCTGACGGTCAGCGGCCGAGGTGCCGGTCGAGGAAGTCGCGGACGGTCTCGGCGAGTTCGAGGCGGTGGTCGGAAAGGGCGTGGTCGGTGACGAACACGCGGTGCTCCAGGCGCGGCACGGGATGGGCGGTGTAGGCGGCCACCACGGGATCGTGGTGCTGGGCGGCGGGGGTGACGGTGTCGCGCCCGGCCGTGCCGACGAGCAGGACCGGCCGGTCCGCGAGCCTCGGGGCGAGCGAGGACAGGCTCCACGCCTCGCCCGCCGCGATCATCTCGTCCACGAGCGCCGCGCCGCTGGTCCCCTTCAAGGGAAGCAGGTCGTCGCCGAATCCCTCGACGTACGCCGCCCGCAGCGCCGCGTCCTCCCGGCAGGCGACCGCGACAGAGCCGAAGTCGAACGCCGACACCGACGCGACGGCGCTGACGCCCGAGTCGGCCGCCGCGGTCGTCAGCGCGGCGAAGCCGCCGAAGCTGTGCCCGATCAGCGCCAGCCGGTCCGGGTCGAGGCGGTGCGCGGCGGCGAAACCCGGCTCACGTACGGCCACTGCGACGCGGGCGGCGTCCTCCAGCGCGTCGGCCCACGACCAGGAGCCGCCGACGCCCCAGGAGCCGCGGTAGTGGAAGACGAGGGCGGCGTACCCCGCGCGGCGCAGGTGCTGGGCCAGGTCGAAGTTGCGCTCGTGCCCCGGGAAACCGTGCAGCAGCACGACGACCGGATGCGGGCCCGGCCCGGCCGGCAGGTGAAGGACGCCCAGCAGGGTCTCGCCGTCGCTGTCGAAGGTCACGGCGGCGTTGGCCGTGGGAATCTCGGGGGTCATCCGTCCTCGCAGAGATCGAACCGATCGGTACGATCTAAAGGCTACCGGATTCGCCCCAGCGCTGCCGTCGGGGTGTACCTCGTCCGGCTGGAAGCGCAGGCGGTCGACGACGCTGGAACTTTCGCGCCGCCGGGTTGAGGGCCGAAGGGGCCTTCACACGGCTTCCAGGGTGAGGACGCGCCCCGCGGGCTCCCGGGTGTGCGCCCACGCGGGGAGAGCGGTCAACACCGCGATGGCCAGCAGGATGGCGAGCGCGGCGGTGAGCAACCACGACTCCGGGGGCGTGATCGGCGTGGCGAAGAGCCAGTAGAGGCCGAGCCCGGCCGGAATACCCGCCGCCACTCCGGGCACGGCGGGCAGGAGTTGCGTGACGCAGTGCGCCGCGACGACCTGGCCGGGGGTGGCACCGAGGGTGCGGGTGATGGTCAGAGCACGCCGAGCCTGTACGGCGGTGCCCCAGCTGAGGAGCACGGTGTTGAGCGTGGACAGTGCCACCAGCGCGAAGGTGACGGCGAGCAGCACCTGGCCGGTCTGGTCGGTCCGCACTTCGATGGGGCCGAACCGCTTGAAGGCGGGGGTCGCGTCGAGCTCGGCGTGGAAGGTGAGCAGCGCGGTGACCATGACGGTGGTGGCGGCCGTGCCGGCGGAGGCCAGGACGGCGCGGCCGGGCCGGCGGGCGAGCAGCCGGACGCCGAGCAGCAGCGAGGTGGGCAGGTAGGCCGTCACAGCGTTCAGGTGCGGGTGCGGGTGGTGCGTGAGCACGTGCGCCGGGTCGGCCAGGGTCTGGACGGTGCTCCTGCGGGCGGCGCGCACCGCGGGACCGAGCGCACCGGTCACGGCGACCACGACGGCGAGGAAGACCGCGGCGAAGACGGTGCCGGAGTCCGGAGGGCCGACGGTGTCGAGCAGCCCGGCGCTGGGGTCGACCAGGTGGGGCGCGGCCAGCGCCCCGGCGGCCAGTCCGAGCGCGGTGGCCACGAAGGTCAGCAGCAGGTACTGCGCCAGCAGTACGGCGGTGACGGTGCCGGGGCCGGCGCCGACCGCCTTGAGCAGCGCGGCCCGCCGGTTGTCGCGGACGGCGCGTGCGGTGGCGAGCGCGGCGAGGGTGACGATCGCGGCCGCGGCGAGCAGCCAGCCGCCGACGACCAGGGCAGGCCGGGTGCTCCTGATCATGGCCGCGTCCGTTTCGAGGACGGTCTGCCAGGTGTGGGTGTTGACCCAGGAGTCGCCTCTGCGGTCGTCGGTGAACACGGTGTCGCTCCAGTGGAGGGACTCCGTGGGGTCGGTCAGCTTCAGGTGGATCAGGTAGACGCCGGGGGTGTCGCCTGCCGCCGCACGGGCGTCGGCGGTGGTGAGCCAGATCCTGCCGCCGTAGTCGGACGGCCCGGGCCCTTGAGCCCAGTCGCTGTACGGATACACCGGGGTGGCCGCACTGATCGCGATCCCGACGACCGGATAGCCGCGCTTGCCGATGGTGACGCGGTCGCCGACGCGCACGCCGAGTGCCTGAGCGAAGCCGCGCTCGACCACCGCGCCGCCGGGACGCACCCAGGTCCCGGAGGTCACCAGCGGCCGGTCCACGGCGGACGGTGAGCTGCCGCGCCCCTCGATCGAGGAGTGGGCGGCCCGGCCGTGTGCCCGGATGGCGGTGTCGAACGCGAAGACCGGGTCGGCCCGCGTGGCCACGCCGGGCGTGTCCGCGAGGCGCTGGGCCAGGCGGGACGGGTCGGTGTCCGTCGTGATGGCGGTGATGTCGGGGCCGGCGGTGGCCGCGCGGGTCTTCAGGTACGCGGTGGCCAGGGCGTTGTCGGTCGACAGTCCGAGGGTCAGGGAGGCGGTGGCGACCATGACGGCGATCAGGAACACGAGGGCCTCGACGGGGCGGCGGCGTAAGTCGTGCATGATCAGACGCCACATCAGCAGCAGCGGTCCCACGGTCAGTCCTCCCAGCTCAGCAGCGCGCCGAGCCCTGTGCCGCCGCCGCAGCCGCGCCTCGTGCCGCGGCCGGTGCCGTCCAGGCGGGTGTCGTCGGCCAACGTCCCGTCACGCATGGAGACGACGCGGTCCGCCGTGGCGGCGACGCGCTCGTCATGGGTGACCATGACGAGGGTCTGGCCGGCGGCGCGTAGCTCGTCGAAGAGCCGGAGGATGTCGCGGGTCGCGGCGCTGTCGAGGTTGCCGGTGGGCTCGTCGGCGAGGACGACCAGCGGATCGTTGGCCAGGGCGCGGGCGATGGCGACCCGCTGCCGCTGCCCGCCGGAGAGCTCGGAGGGCAGATGCCGGGCGCGGCCGGCGAGCCCGACCTGGTGGAGAAGTTCCGCGGCACGGTGGCGGGCGGCTCGGGGTGAGGCGCCGGCGAGCAGCGCGGGCAGCTCGACGTTCTGCGCCGCGCTCAGCTCGTGCATCAGGTGGTAGGCCTGGAAGACGAACCCCACGGCCCGGCGCCGCAGCCGGGCCAGCGCCCGTTCGCCGAGGTGGTCGATGCGCCGGCCGCCGAGCCACACCTCGCCCTCGCTGGGCCGGTCGAGCCCGCCGAGGAGCTGGAGCAACGTGGACTTGCCGCAGCCGCTGGGTCCGGTCACGGCGAGCGTCTGCCCGGCGGGGACGTCGAGGTCGACCCCGTCGACGGCCCACACCAGGCTCTCGTCCTCCCCGTACACGCGCGTCAGGCCGACCGCCCGCAGCGCCGGGCCGGCCGCCCCGGCGGGCCGGTTGCGGGCCGGCCCCGAGCCCGGGCTGTCGCCGGTGTCACTCCGCATCGACCGCCCCCTGACCCGCGGCACGACTCTTTTCATCCGTTTCCTTTGCCTTCCCCGCGTGGAGCGCGGGCGGACCAGGCCCGCTCGCACGCCTCCAACCAGCGCAGATCGGCCTGCAGCCGGAGCGCGATGCCCTCCAGAAGCAGCCCGGCCTCCGAGTCCGTGTCGTGAGCAAGGGCGGCGTGCTGGGCCTCGGCGAGGCTGCGCATCAGCTCCCGCCGCCGCGCGTTCACGAGCGCGAGCGGATCGGCCAGACCCGACTCCGCGGCGGCCACCAGTTTCAGATGGAACTCCGCCACATCCGCTCTGGGCCCGGCGCTCTCGGCCATCCATGCGGCCACCCGCTCCTGCCCGGCCGCGGTCAGCGCGTACACCTTGCGCCGCGGGCCGCGCACCGGCTGGTCCTCACGCTCCTGGACGACCAGGCCCGCCTTCTCGAGCCGGGTGAGCGTCACATAGATCTGCCCCGCGTTCAGCGCCTCTCCTAACGGTCCGAGCGCAGCCGCCAACCGCTGGCGCAGGTCGTACCCGTGCGACGGCTCCTTCGCCAGCAGCGCCAGCACCACGTCCTGCACGGACCACCCTCCTCTGCGACCCCTCAATAGATAGCGGTTAGCCAAATGGGCGTCAATCGGCCCGTGAAACCGGACCTCGTTTGCGACACGGATGGGCACGGTCCCGCCCGCGCCGAGGCGCGGGCCGGGCCCCCACCAGGCGGCGACCGCGTCAGCCCGGCGGCAGCCCCCCGGCGGCCCCCGGGCGGGACCCGGCACCA
>NZ_JBEYWQ010000028.1:0-84359 GCF_040644495.1 Microbispora sp. NPDC046973
AGGCGCAGGGTGGGCAGGGGGGTGGGCCAGGGGTGGTGGGCGAAGTGGTGGAGCAGGGAGGGGACGAAGTGGGTGACGCTGATGTGGTGGTGGTGGATCAGGTCGGCGAGGTAGGCGGGGTCGCCGTGGCGGTGGGGGGCGGCCAGGATCATGGTGGCGCCGGTGGTCAGTGGCCAGGTGAGTTCCCACATGGACACATCGAAGGTGGTGGGGGTTTTGTGCAGGACGCGGTCGGCGGGGGTGAGGTGGTAGGTGTTTTGCATCCAGGTGATGCGGTTGAGTAGTCCGTGGTGGGGGATCAGGACGCCTTTGGGGCGGCCGGTGGAGCCGCTGGTGTAGATGAGGTAGGCGCCCTGCCCGCCGGTGGCGGGTATGTCCGGTGGGTCGGTGGGCAGAGCGTCCAGCTTTTGCACTGTGACGGGATCATCCAGCGTGATCACCGGTACACCCGTGTCCCGCCAGTCCCCGCCACCGTCGGCGCTGCCGCCATGGTTTGTGTTTCGCTCGCCGTCGCCTGATGTCGGGCCGGTGGTGGTGTGGGTGAGGAGGAGTGTGGCGTGGCTGTCGGTGAGGGTGTAGGTGAGGCGGTCGGTGGGGTGGTCGGGGTCGAGGGGGAGGTAGACGGCGCCGGCTTTCCAGATGGCCAGCAGGGCGATGAGCAGGTCGGGGTGGCGGTGCAGGCAGACCCCGACCACCTGTTCGCGGTCCACACCCCGGTCGCGCAGGTGGTGGGCGAGCTGGTTGGCCCGCGCCTCCAACTCCCCGTAGGTGAGCCGGTCGTCGTCGAGGATGACGGCGACCGCGTCCGGGTGCCGCACAGCCTGGGCGGCGATCAGCTCGTGCACCCCCGCCACGGCCGGCACGGGAGCGTCGGTGCTGTTCCACTCCCGCACGATCTGCTGCTCCACGGACGGAAACAGCGGTAGCTCGCCCACACGCCGGCCACCGTCCGCGACGATGGCGACGATCAGTTCCTCCAGGTGCGCCAGCAGGCGCTCGATCGTCGCGTCCGTGAACCGGCTCAGGTCGTACGTCATGCCGATCTCGAGCTCGTCCCCCGGAAACGCGGCGACGGTGAGCGGGTAGTTGTTGTGCTCGCGCGCGAAGTTCTCCGTGGCGCGCAGCCCGCCGCCCCCGCCCGTGATGCCGGGGAAGTTCTCGAAGACGAAGATGCTGGTGAACAGCGACTGGCCGGACGGCAGCTCCGCCCAGCTCTGGATACTCGTCAGCGGGGTGTGCTCGAACCGGCGGGACGCCACCTGGTCCTTCTGCAGTGTGCGCAGCCACGCGGCCACGGACGCGGTGCGGTCGACTCGCACACGCGCCGGAATCGAGTTCAGCAGCAGGCCGACCATGGACTCGACGCCCGTGAGATGGTCGCCGCGTCCCGAGGTGACGCTGCCGTAGACGACGTCGTCCGTGCCGGCGTACACCGACATCAGCAGGGCCCAGGCGCCCTGCACCACCGTGTTCACGGTCAGCCGGTGCCTGCGGGCGAAGGCCGACAGTGACGACGTGGTCCCGTGGGAGAGGCGACGACGGCGGATGTCGTGGCCCCGTAGACCGGTCTCACCCTCGATCTGAAGGGTGGTGGCGGTCTCGACACCGCGGAGCCGATCCCGCCAGTACGCTTCGGCCGGTCCCAGATCCTGCCCCATCGCCCAGGCGACATGGTCCCGGAAGGGACGCCGGGCCGGGAGCGCGGGAGCGACCCCCGCGACGACGGCGTCGTACGCCTCCAGGAACTCGTTGAGCACGATCGGCGTGCTCCAGCCGTCCAGCGCCAGGTGGTGACGGCTCCACACGAGCTGGTGCCGCCGACTGCCCAGGCGGACGAGCGTGATCCGTGCCATCGACGGCCGGTCGGCGCCCATCCCCCGTTCCCTGTCGGCGGCCAGCAGTTCCGCCAGCGCCTCGTCCTGCGCCGCCTCGTCTCGGTCCGACCAGTCCAGCAGCGTCAGAGGGAGCGGCACCGAGCGGTACACCACCCACATCGGCGTGGGCACGTCCTCCCAGACGACGATGCCGCGCAGTGCGGCGTGCCGGGCGAAGACGAGCGTCCAGGCCTGCTCGAACGCGTCGCGATCGAGGTCGCCCTCCAGCAGCAGACCGGTCTGCAGCCAGTAGATCCCGGAATCGGGGGCCAGCAGGGTGTGCAGCAACATGCCCTGCTGCATCGCGGTCAGCGGGTAGATGTCCTCGATGGCGCGTTCCTGGGCGCCGACCTCCGGCCGTGACGTCTTCATGGTCGACCTCCGATGCGGAACGATGTGTCGCTGGGCCGGAAGCGCGGGGCGCACGCCCGCCGCGAGGCGTTCTGGACACGGGGGACACAAAAATCGCGCAGGGACACCCTGACGGTGTCCCTGCGTGGAATGTCAGAGAGCACTGGCATCCGGTGACTCTGGCGTTGCGGCCAGCTGGGGGGTGTGGGCGACGAGGACGCCGTTCTGGCCGTTGTCCTCGAGGAACCCGCTCGCCTGGATCGTGAACAGTTCGGCGTAGAGCCCGTTGGCCGCCATCAGCGAGTCGTGGTCTCCGTGCTCGACGATCCGCCCGTCGCGGAGCACGATGATGCGGTCGGCCGTGCGCACGGTGGAGAAGCGGTGCGAGATGAGCAGGACGGTCCTGCTCGCGTACAGATCGCGGACACTGTCGAACAGGGCACGCTCGGCCCTGGCGTCGAGTGAGGCGCTCGGCTCGTCCAGGATGACCAGCGGTGCGTCCCGGTAGAAGGCGCGCGAGAGCGCCACCCGCTGCCACTGCCCGAGCGACAGGTCCTGTCCCTCGCCGAACTGGGGAGACAGGATCGTGTCGTACCCGGCGGGCAGCGCGGCCAGGAAGTCGTCAGCTCCGGCGGCGCGTGCCGCATCGCGGACGTCGTCGAGGCCGGTCTGCCTGTTCACCGATCCGAGGCGGATGTTCTCCTCGGCCGGCAGGGCGTACCGGATGAAGTCCTGGAAGAGCACGGCGACAGACTCGCGCCACGACGTCGCGTCGATGCCGCTGAGCGGGACGCCGTCGACGTGGATGGCACCGCCGGTTGGGGTGTAGAGACCGGCGAGGAGTTTCGCCAGGGTCGTCTTGCCCGAACCGTTCTCCCCGACCAGGGCGACGACCTCGCCCGCGTTGATCGACAACGAGATCCCCTTCAGCGCCCGGCGAGGGGAGCCGCGGTAGGCGAACTCGACGTCGTCGAGCTCGATGCGGCGGAACGGGCCGGAGAACGGATCCCCGGCGGCATCCTTCACGAGCTGCGGCTTCAGCCCGAGGAAGTCCTTCAGGTCGCGGATGAGCGGGCCGGATTCGAAGAACTCGTTGGTGCCCATCACGGTGTCCTGCAGCCGTTGGCTGAGCAGAAGGAGCATGCCCGCGACGGTCGCGGTCTCGGCGAGGGTGAGGACGCCCGACAGGTTGAGCGCGATCAGGATGCCGGCGGTCGCCGCCACCACGGCGTTGCTGCCGATGGAGGCGATGAGCTGTGAACGGAACCGCTTGCGCAGCATGCCCAGCATGAGGGTCAGCCGCTGGTTCATCGTGGTGTGCCAGCGGTGGGAGAGGTAGCCCGCGATGTTGAAGGCGCGGATCTCCTTGGCAGGCTCCCGGGCGGTCAGCAGGTCGAACAGGTAGTTGCGGTTGCGATCGGTGGGGGTGACCCGCCGGACGAAGTCGAAGTGCTGCTCGCCGCCGCGTACGCCGCCGATCCAGATGGGCACCACGACCGCCGCGGCCACCAGGGCGATCCACACGTTCACCGACAGCAGTGCGACCCAGATCCCGATCAGCGTGAACAGCGACTGGCCGATCCGCATGAGGTTCTGCACCATCTGCGCGGGCCGGACGACGGCGCTGGCGTTGGCCCGCTGGAGACGGTCGTGGAAACCGGAGTCGTCGAAGTCGGCCAGCTCGGCCAGGCACGCCACGTCCAGGATCTGCCCGCAGACGTACATGCTGGTCTTCTCGCTGAGGATGATGCGGCGGTTGTTGATGAACGCCTGGCTGATGACGATGGCGATGTTGGCGATCAGGAAGAGCGTGATGGCTCCGACCAGTCCGCCGGTGTCGCCTCCGGAGTTCGCGGTGATCAGCCCGGACAACACCTGCTGCATCTGTACGAGCGCCGCGAAGATGCCGATGCTCTGCACCAGATCGGCCGCCATGACGACGTAGAAGTCCCGCGGGGAGGCCGCTCGGACGATGCCGACGGCGCCTCCGATGAGCCGGGCTGTGTCCCGGAACCTGGGCCGCTTCGGCTTCTCATGGGGCGGGGGAGGGCCGTCAGGCGGCAGTCCGTCCAGCGGGCCCGTCATTTGACCCTGGCCAGAGGATTGGTCGTGATTCCCGTCGTGCAATGCATTGAATTCTCCGCATCGTTCAATAGTCGTCACGTGCCGCCGCCGGGGGCTTTCGGAAAGCGTAGACCGCACGCCCGCATTAAGGCAAACATCAAAAGTCATGGGAAATTGAGGATTATTATTGGTGTGCCGCTGGCGGGCTGCTGGAGGATATATGGATGGCCGCTGTTCCGATGGAATCGCGCACCTGTAACGGACGGCGGGGCGCTTCCCTCGCGGCGATTCCCTCCCTAGGGTGAGAAGGCATGGGGAATCGCGGCGCAGGTGAGCGTGGGAGAAGTGAGTGCGGCCAGGGCTTGGGCCGGTGCCCGGGCCCGGCGCGCGGGCACCGGAATCGCATCGGCCGGTGATTTCCTGAATATCGCCCCTGTATTTGTGCTCCCGGCCAGGAAAAAAAGACCGCGCAACCTTTATTGCAGGAGTGAGCATGTCGTTCGGCATCCTGGCCTTCGGTCACGCGCTCGGAACGTCGATGGACGTCGCCGGAATTCTCCCGCCGGAATCCGATGACGCGGCCCGGAGGGATCTCGACGCAAAGGGATACCGGCGTATTTTCCGCGCCGACGACGGGGTGGGGATCTCGGATCTCGCGGTGGAGGCGGCCGCCGCCGCCCTGGCGAAGGCCGAGGTGCGGCCGGCGCAGGTGGACCTCCTGGTGATGGCGATCTCCGACCTCGCCGAGTACCTGTACTGGGACGTGGCCGCCGCGGTCCAGGCCCGTCTCGGCGCCCACCGCGCGGAGGCGCTGCTCATGAACCAGGCGTGCAGCGCCGGAGTGCTCGCCTTCGACACCGTGGCGGGCAAGCTCGCCACTCATCCCGGCTACCGCACCGCGGTGGTCGTCACCGCCAACAGGGTGTGCGAGTCGTACTGGGACCGGGCGGAGACGGGGACGTCCTTGAGTTCGGACGGCGCGGCGGCGGTCGTGTTGCGGCGGGACCACCCGGAGTGCCGGTGGCTGCTCACCGAGGTCATCAGCGACGGCCGGTACGCCGACTTCATGCGGATGGATGTCGGGGGGACCGCCCGGCCGTTCGCCCCCGGCGGGCCGCGGCCGGCCGTCGGCGCCCTGGTCGACCGGATGGACGCGTTCTTCAAGGGAGACGGCCAGGCCGCCTACCGGTTGTCGACGACGATGAAGGCGCGCAACCGGGTCGTGCTGGAGCGCGCCTGCGAGCGGGCGGGCGTGCCGGTCGACTCGATCGCGAGGGTTCTGTATCTCAACGACAACATCAGCGCCTTCACCGCCCTGACGGAGGAACTCGCCGTCCCGCTCGACCGAACCAACGCGGAGTTCGCGATGGACCACGGCCACTTCGGCACGGCCGACCAGCTTCTGTGCCTCGAACGGCATCTGGAGAACGGCGAGCTCAAGCCGGGGGACATCGTGGCACTGCTGAGCATGGGTAGCGGGATGCACTGGGCCTGCACCCTGCTGACCGTCTGACGACCCCCGAGGAGAGCCTGACGTGAACGACCTGCTCGCACGGGTGCGCCGGCTTCGGGAGCCGGGAGCGGAGCCCGACCTCGGCCTGCTGGCGGAGCTGGCCCGCACGCCCGACGTCGCCGTCGCCAGGGAGGCGGGCCGACTGCTGGCGACCACGCCCGTCCATCTCGTGACGACGCCGGGCCGCGTGCTCCGGCCACTGCGGGTCGCGGTCGCCGCCTCCTTCGTGTGCGACGCCGTTGCGCCGCTGCTGCGGATCGCGCTGCTGCGGGCGGGTGTCGACGCCGAACTGCACGTGACGCCCTCCGAGGAGCTGCTGATCGAGCTGAGCGGCCAGGACTCGGCCCTGGCCCGCTTCGCGCCCGACGTCACGCTGTGCCTGCTGGACGAGAGCGTGTTCTGGCCGGCCGACTGGGATCCCGCGGACCTGCCCTCGCTGCGGGGACGACTCATGGAGCGCCTGGACCTGCTGCGCGGCGCCGTCGAGGACTTCTCCGCCCGCTCGGGAAAGCCGGTGCTCGTGCACACGGTCCCCCTGCCGGCGGCCCGGCTGAGGTCCGTCATCGCCTACCGGTCGCGGGCCGCCCTGGGCAAGATCTGGCGGGAACTCAACAGCCGGCTGCTCGACCTCGCGGAGGAGACGGCGTCGGTCCACATCATGGACATGGAGATGCTCCTCGCGGACCACCCCGGCCGGTTGCGGGACACGCGGCTGCACCACTTCGCCCGGATGGCGTGGTCCCCGTCGGTGGAGCGCCTGTACGCCCAGGAGGCCGCCGGGTTCTGCCGGGCGGTGGCAGGCGGGGCGGCCAAATGCCTGGTGCTCGACCTCGACAACACCTTGTGGGGCGGGGTGCTCGGCGACGACGGGCCGGAGAACATCGAGGTCGGCACGCTCTACCCCGGCAACTCCTACCTGGAGGCTCAGCGTACGGCGCTGGTGCTGCGGCGGCAGGGCGTACTGCTCGCGATCAGCAGCAAGAACGACGCCGCGCTGGTGGGGAAGGTCTTCGCCGAGCACCCCGGGCTGGTGCTGCGAGAGGACGACTTCGCCGTCTCGGCGGTGAACTGGGACCCCAAGGACGGGAACGTCGCCGCCATCGCCGCCGAGCTCAACATCGGCCTCGACAGCCTGGTGTTCGCCGACGACAGCCGGTTCGAGTGCGAGCTGGTGAGCCGCACGCACCCCCAGGTGACGGTGGTCCACCTGGGTGGGGACCCCTCGGAGCACGCCGCCGACCTGCTCGCCGAGGGGGCTTTCGACGTGCTCGCGACGACGACGACCGACCGGCGGCGCACCGAGCTGTACCAGGCGCGGGTCAGGCGACGGCGCTGGGAGGCGGAAAGCCGCGGTACCGCGGAGGACTATCTCCGCGGACTCGGGGTGCGCGTCGCGGTCCGGCAGGCCGACGCCTACACGATCGCGCGCATCCAGCAGCTCGGACTGCGCACCAACCAGTTCACACTGCTGGGGCGCGCGCATCCGGATGCGCGGACGCGGGAAATGGCCGAGTCCGGCCACCACCGCGTCCTGGGCTTCGAGGTGACCGACAGGTTCGGGTCCGAAGGACTGGTCGGCGCGCTCTGGGTGACCCCGGCCGACGACTACTGGCTGATCGAGAACTACGTGATGAGCTGCCGGGTCTTCTCCCGCGGTATCGAGTTCGCCGTCCTGCAGGTGCTCGCAGACGAGGCCCGCACGGCGGGCGCCGTACGGCTGGAGGCCGACTACCGGCCCACCGAGAGGAACGGTCCGGCACGGCGGTTCCTCAGCGAGGCCGGGTTCACCGCCGGCCGGGAGTCGGAGGAAGTGACACGGTACGTCCTTCCCCTCGACCCGCCGCCCGCGCTCCATCCCGACTGGATCATCGTGGAGAAGGAGGACCGCCATGCCGGCGCATGAGCTTCCCGGGGACCTGGTCCGCATCGTCGCCGACGTCACCGACCTGCGGCCCGACGTCATATCCCTCGCGTCGCGCTTCAACGAGCTGGGCGGCTGGAGCAGCCTGGCGGCGCTGCGGCTGCTCGCCGCCGTGGAGGAGCACTTTCAGATCCGGTTGGACCTGCGCCGGTACCTCCGCCTCGACACCGTCGGCGCCCTGTCCGACATGATCGCGGACCTCACCGCCGGTGCCCGCTGACCGGGCCCCGGCCGGTCGGCGCCGCGGGAGCTCCGGGCTCGGCTGACCGGGGTCCCGCCGAGTGGCGCCAGAAGAGCTCCGGGCTCAGCGGAGCCGGACCGGCAGGCCGGCCAGCCCGCGCAGGATGCTGTCGCCGCTGCCCCGCCACCGCAGCTCCTCCGGCGCGCAGGCGAGCTCGATCCGCGGGAACCGGCGCAACAGCGAGGTGAAGGCGATCCGGCCTTCGAGCCGCGCCAGTTGCACGCCGAGGCAGAAGTGCACGCCGTGCCCGAACGCGACGTGCCCGGCCTCGCCTCCATCGGCGAAGCGGGTGACGTCGAACCGGTCGGGGTCGGGGAAGCGCGTCCCGTCGCGGTCGGCCGAGTTGAGCGACACGTACACGACCGACCCGGCGGGGACGGTGACGCCGCCGATCTCGACATCCTCCGTAGCCACTCGGATGGTGCTGCGCTCGACCGGTCCGTCGTAGCGCAGCATCTCCTCGATCGCGGGCCCCAGCAGCGATGGCTCCGATCTCAGCAGCTTCATCTGGTCCGGGTTGGTCAGCAGGGCGAGCATGCCGTTGCCGATCAGGTTGACCGTGGTCTCGTGGCCGGCGATGGTCAGCAGCAGGGTCATGCCGACCAGTTCGAGCTCCGACAGCCCGTCGCCCGCCTCCGCTGACGCGATGAGACTGGCCAGGAGCCCCGGCTGCTCCTCGGCCGGCAGGTCGGGGTCCAGGTTCGACCGCAGCTCGGCCAGTCGGCTCACCGCGTACGCGCGGAACTCGGCGGCGGCCCTCTTCCTGGCCTCCACGTCGGCCTCGGTGAAGGTGGGCCGTTCGAGGTGGTCGGTCCAGGCGTGCAGCCGGTCCCGGTCGGCCTCGGGGAGGCCGAGCAGTTCGCAGATGACGGTGACCGGCAGTGGGACCGCGAAGGAGGCGATGAGATCCGCCTCCTCGTGGCCCTCCATCGCGTCCAGCAGGCCGTCGGTGATCTGCTGGACGCGTGGCCCGAGCGCCTCGATCCGCCGCCGGGTGAACGCCCTGCTGACCAGGCGCCGCTGACGAGTGTGGTCCGGCGGGTCGCTGCTGAGCATGTTCTTGCCGGACGGACCCTCGTCCTCCGACGCGCTGCCGACGCGCCGCAGCCACTCCGGGAGATGCCTGGGCTCCTTCGACAATCGGGGGTCGCTGAGCGCGCCGCGGGCGTCCTCGTAACGGGTGACCAACCAGAAGTCGGCGCCGAGAGGGCCGGTCATCCGGTGGACGGGCGCGGCGGCGCGCAGCCGAGCGTAGGCCGGGTACGGGTCCTTCTGGAACTCCGCGGCCCATAGATCGACCTTGGTCACTGATGCTCCTGACGGGCGGGAAACAGGAAGGGGAAAGGAGGAGGCCCGGCGCGTCAGCCCACGACCATGGACGCTTCTCTCTCCGTTTCGGGCGTGGTGACGGCGATGTGCCGGACGGCGTACCGCAGGATGGGCGGTGTCATCAGCGACGTGACGAGAGCCACCAGGATCACGATCGTGTACATGGCGCTGCTCAGCACGCCGAGCCGGAGCCCCGCCATGGCGATGACGACCTCGATGACCCCGCGGGCGTTGAGGCCGGCGCCCAGGGCGACCGCGTGCCAGTGACTCAGCCGGGCGAGCCGCACCGCGATGTACGCACCCGCGAACTTCCCGGCGATCGCCACCGTGAGCACCGCGAGTGCGGTGAGCAGGACGGGCGGCTGGGCGAGCGCGGTGAGGTCCATCCGCAGCCCGGCGGTGGCGAAGAAGACGGGGGCCAGAACGGCGACGACGAACGTGCGCACTGGCGCGATCTGCTCCCGGTCGACCGCGCCGGAGGAGCCGATGAGGACGCCCCCCAGGAGCGTGCCGACGATCGCCTCCATGCCGAGGGCCTGCGTCCCTGCTCCGAACACCAGCAGCACGATCACCACGACGGCCGGTACGACCCCCGGCTCCGGGGACCGTCCGGCGAGCCGCAGCGTCGAGTTCACCGCGTACCGCAGGACGGTCATGGTGAGCAGGAGCACCAGCAGCAGGTACGCCACCGAGCGGACGAGGGTCGAGGCGTGCACACCCGTGGCCGCCATGGCGGAGACCACCGACAGCAGCAGCCAGCCCACGAAGTCGTCCACGGCCGCCGCACCGATGATGAGCTGACCGACGTCGCGGTGCAGCATGCGCAGTTCCAGCAGTGTCTTGGCGATCACGGGGATCGCGCTCACGCACAGTGCGACCCCCAGGAACCAGGCGAACACCGTGCGGTCCGCGCCGGCCGCCGGCATCGTGGCGGGCAGCGCGTACCCGACCGCGACGCCAAGGGCGAGCGGCACCAGCAGGCCCCCTGCGCTGACCAGGGCGGCGGTGCCGCCCCTGCTCCTGATCAGGGAGGTGTCCATGCTCATCCCCGTGATGCCGACCAGCAGCAGCACCCCGATCTGGCCCACCGCGTCGGTCAGGTGCGTCTGCTCGGAGGCGGCGGGGAGGAGCCACCCGCTCAGGCCCGGGGCCGCCGCGCCCAGCACGGAGGGCCCGAGCAGCACGCCGGCGAACAGCTCACCCGTCACCGGCAGCATGCCGATGCGGGACGCGAGCCGCCCGAGCAGCAGCGCCGCGCCCAGGAGCAGGGAGATCTGCAGTAGGAAGACCAGAAGCGGGTGGGCGGGGATAGGCGCCACCGGCCCGGCGGTAAGGATCACCGGCGCCACTCAACCCCTCCGGCCGGGCCAGGCCAGCAGCGCCGAGGTCAGCCTGTCGAGTCCCTCCTCGAGCTGGTCGGCCGCGCCGCCGAAACCCAGCCGGATGTGGGCGGGCTCGTCGAAGCAGCCTCCCGGGACGACGAGCACCCCGTGCCGCTGGAACAGCGCCTCGCAGAAGTCCCAGGTGTCCGGCAGGCCGACCAGTTCGGGAAAGGCCGCCACGCCGCCCGCCGGCAGGGTGAGGGACACGAGGTCGCGGTTGCTTTCCGCCCACTTCCGGACGATCTCCCGGTTGGTCGTCGCCTGCGCGAGCCTGGGCCCGAGGAAGGCCCCGGAATTCCGCAGGACCCCCAGCGCCAGCAGCTCCACCAGCGGCGACACGTGCAGCGTCGTGTAGTCCTTGATGCGCATGCAGTCCTCGAGGACTTCCGGGGGCGCCAGGCACCAGCCGAAGCGCAGCCCCGGCAGCCCGAACGCCTTGGAGAACGTGCCGAAGCTGATGCCGCGTTCGTAGCAGGCCGACACGTCGGGGAGCGGTTCGTCCTCGTAGGTGAGGGCCGCGAAGGCGGAGTCCCACAGCACGTAGGCCCCGACGCGCTCCGCCGTGGCGAGCACGGCGCGCATCTCCTCCGCGCTCAGCGTCGCGCCCGTGGGGTTCTGCGGGAAGTTCACGATGATGGCGCGGGTGCGGCCGGTGACCAGCTCGGCAAGCTCGTCGAGCGAGGCCTGCCAGCCCCGTTCCGCGTCGAGCCGCCAGGCCTTCGTCTCGCAGCCGAGCGCGACGGCGTATTCGACGAGCAGGTGATAGCCGGGGGCGACGACGACGACCTCGTCACCCGGGCGCAGCAGCGCCATCATCACCAGGGAGATGGCCTCACCCGAGCCGCAGGTCGTCATGACCGTGGCGGGGTCCACGCCGCCGTGGAGCTCCGCCAGGGCCGACCTGACCGCCGGGGCCCCCAGCGAGTAGCCGTCGTCGAAGACCAGGGCGTCGATCTCGTCCTGCCCCGTCCCCGTCATCGCGCGCAGCTCTCCCATGCTGTACGACTGCACGCCGCTGGAGCTGATGTCGATCTCGGCGGTGAAGTAGTAGTCCCGCAGCCAGTCCTCGAGAGGTGCCGAACGAAGTCTCATGTGTCAGTCCGTCCGCTTCAGGAATTCGAGGATCGCCCCGTTGACCTCGTCCGGGCGTTCCAGGTGGCCGAAGTGCCCCGCCCTCTCGATCTCCACGTAGTCACAGTCGGGGATCGCGGCGGCCACCTCCCTCCCAAGGTGAGGCGGGGCGATCAGATCGTCGGAGAACGCGATGACACGGCAGGGGACGCCGACCCGGCGCAACGCTTCCCGCTGGTCGGCGGGGTCGTCGGCCCACAGCTGGCGGTTCGGGCCGTCCCTGTCACTCTGGGCGTGCCGGAACAGGTCCAGCCAGGGGCCTGCCGCGTCGTCGTCGTTCAGGGTCGCGGGGGACAGCATCTGCAGGGCAGTCATGGCCGCCTCGTAGTCCCTCGGCGGCGTCACGCCACTCGCGGCGAGCGCCTGATGGGCTCGCGTGAACAGGTCCCTGGTGGCGTCGGACCGGGACTTCGTCGCGATTAGGACGGCGCAGTGGACCAGTTCGGGGTGGTCCACTGCGAGCCGCTGGGCGACCATGGCACCCATCGAGTAGCCCACGACGCGGCACGGCGCGGCACCGAGGGCTTCGATCACGCCCTTGGCGTCGGCGACCATGTCCGGCAGCGTGTACCGGCCCGGGGGTGTGTCCGAGGGCGGGATGCCCCGGTGATCGTAGGTGATCGCCTGGTATCCCGCTCGGGTCAGGGCGGGGGTCTGATGCAGCGTCCAGACCCGGCCGCCCGCCCCGGAACCCATGATCAGCAGCACCCGCTCGCCCCGCCCCCAGCGGTCGTAGACAAGGCGAATGCCGTTGGTGAAGACGTAAGGCATGAGCGACGTTCGTCATTCCCCGTCGAGCGCGATGCGCAGGCTCTTCGGCCGCATGTCCGTCCAGTTCTCCTCGATGTAGGTGTCGCACTCCTCCTTGGAGGCGAGCACCCCGGTCTCGTTCCAGCCGCCAGGGACCGTGAGGTCGGCGGGCCAGATGGAGTACTGCTCCTCGTGGTTGATCAGCACCTTGAAGCGGGCCTCGGGGTTCTCGAAGTCGAAGGTGGTAGTGCGCATGTCGTTTCCTCCATCTCGTGGTTGGGGTGGTCGCGGGAGGCGGCTACCAGCGCCATTCCTGCCGCTCGAACAGGTGCCCGGCCGTGACGCCGCGGTCGGCGCACCAGGTCAGGAACTCCTCGACCTGCTTGAGCTGCACCGATTCCGGGTTGTAGCTGGTCGCCATGACGTGGCCGAGCCAGCTCTCCTCGCCCATGGCGTAGATGTAGGCCTCGCTCGCGCCGAGCTCGGTCACGATGGCGCCGGCCTGCGCCGCGTTCGAGCCCGACAGCTTGCGGGAGTCGCTCATCTTCTTGGTCACCGGCTTGGTGAGCAGCGCCTGGTATAGCCAGGTCAGGGGGGCGCCGTCGCACTCCATGCCGAGAAAGGCGATGTCCGCGGCGCCGAGGTGGTTGCGGATGTACCGGTAGAGGACCGGGTCGATGCCGGACGAGTCCGCGCCCACGAAGATCGACTTGCCCGCCATCTCGACCCAGTACGTCGATTTGCTCCGGATGTCGAGATCCGCGTGCTCGCCCAGGAACGGTGTGGCGACGACCTTTCCTCCGGGGAAGGGCACCTCGTCGAAGTCGTCCACCTCGACCACGGGCAGGCCCAGGTGGCGGAGGTAGAGGCCCAGCGACGGGTCGCACAGGTTGCCGCGGGAGGATCTCGGCACCACCACCGTCCCGACGCGGCCGCGCAACTGCAGCAGCGTCTCCAGCACGATGTGGTCCTGATGGCCGTGCGTGATCAGCACCAGGTCGAGGTAGTCCGGCAGGTCGACCAGGGTGTAGCGGTCGCCCGCCTCGGTGTCCGCGCTGATGAAGGGGTCGGTGACGATCGCGGCCTCGGGAGTCTGCAGGACCAGGCAGGCGTGCCCGAAGTAGCGGATGCGGCCGCCGGCCTCGATGTGCCGGTCAGGCGCGAGGGCGCAGCGGTCCGTCAGCAGGGTGGCGAGCTGAGCGGCCTGCGGATCTGTCAGCTCCAGCGCCTCGCGCAGCCTGCCGAGGGAGACCGGCCGCAGCCGCGCCCCGAACAGCTCCTCCAGGCCGGGGTGCCGGAACGGGATGCGCAGGTCGAGCACGTCGGGGGAGGGGAGCCGCGGCGTGCTGAGGATGAACGGCCGTTCCACGCCCGGCTCGATCGACAACTGCACCGACTGGCGGCTCTCTATCCAGGCCGCACTCTCGTAGACCAGCGGCTCCAGGAAGTGCAGCGAAGGTTGGTTCTCGGTGTCGTACGCGATCTCCACCAGGCCCGCGAGCTCGGGCGGCAGCTTGGGGTAGAGCGGGGTGAGGTCGAACCCGGTGGCGCCCTGCCGTACGAGGTCCTGGGCCTTGGCGATCGCCTCGGCGAACCGCAGCATGTCTCCGCTGTCCTTCTTGATGGTGGTGAGCAGGTCGCGCACCTCGCCGGCACGTGACTCCTCGATGCCCACGAAGTAGCCGCCGCGCAGGTCGGGATTGCGGCTGGCGGCCACGTGCACCGGCGGCGACTGCAGATAGGCCTCCAGAAGAGGCACCTGGAGGAAGGCCAGGTTCATCGCCGCCTGGACCGGCGCCACCGTGAGCAGCCAGGCGTAGAAGCCGTCGACCAGCGGCTCGATGATGACGTTGGGCCGGAGATAGAGAGCGTCCTCGCTCATTCGGGCTCCTTCGCTGCGCTGTGGGGAGTGAGGCCGGCGTCAGGCGCCGAGCCAGACGGGCTCGCGTTTCTCACTGAAGGCCCGGGGACCCTCGACGGCGTCACGGCTGTGCATCCGCCGGCTCTCCCAGGTGTAGGAGGCGGTGAACGCCTGCTCGAGCGGCATGTCGAGCGACCGGTACACCGCCTCCTTGATCGCCCGCACCGACAGGGGGGCGCTGCGGACCAGGTCGCCGGTCCAGCCGGCGACGCACTCGTCCAGCCTCTCCGCCGGTACGACCTCGTTGACGAGGCCGAGCCGCAGGGCGACTTCGGCGGGCATCCGGCGGCCAGTGAGGAGGTGTCCCATGGCGACCTTGAGAGGGATCTGCCGGGCGAGCCGGAACGCCCCGCCCGCCCCGGGCACCAGCCCCAGCCGCACCTCGGGCAGGCCGAACACCGCACGGTCGCTGGCCACGATGATGTCGCAGGCCAGCGCGAGTTCGAAACCGCCGCCCAGCGCATAGCCGTCGACCCGGGCGATAACTGGCTTGGACAGGTCGAACCGCTCGGTGAGCCGGGGCCAGCCCGGCTGGCCCCGGCTGCCGAATGTCGTCGTCGGCGCTCCCCGCTCGTCGAGCGCGGCGCGCTCGCGCAGATCCTGTCCCACCGAGAAGGCCCGGTCGCCGGCACCCGTCAGCACGGCCACCCGCACATCGTCGTCGGCCTCGACTTCGTCCCAGATGCCGGCCAGCTCCTCATGCGTGCGCAGGTCCATGGCGTTGAGCACCTCAGGCCGGTCGAGCGTCACATGGGCGACGTGCTCCTTCTTCTCGTACCGGACCCGCCGGCCGGCCGCCGTGCTCACGACGCCCGGGCCTTCGCCGCGTGGAACCGCCCGACCTTGCCGATCACGTCGTCGCTGTACAGCCGCAGCGCCTGGTGGAGCGCGAACTCCCCCATGTAGTGGCGGAACTCCGCAGGCGGCTCCTCCCCCAGGTTGATCATCCGCCGGTTGGGCACCACCGCGGGGCCCTTGAGCCGCTCGGCGCCGCGTTCGATCGCGGCGTCGAGGTCCGGCGGCTCCGCGACCTCGTCGATCAGCAGGCCCGCGGCGGGCTCGGTCGCCCAGATCCGGCGGCCGCCGAGGATCATCTGGCGGGCCAGCCGCGGTCCCACCGACCGGGAGAACCGCAGGTTGGCCGCGCCCGGGATGATGCCCTCTTGCGCCGCGGGCAGGCTGACGTACGCGTCGGACGCCGCGATCACGTGGTCGAACACGAGCAGCAACTGCGCGCCCCCGCCGATGGCGAAGCCGTCGACGGCCGCGACCCAGGGCTTGGCCACAGTGGGTGAGAACCAGGACGTCTCGTGCTCGACGAGCAGTCCCCGGACGAGCTTGTGGATGTAGCCGAGCTCCCTGCGCAGCAGGAAGCCGACAAGCGAGATCCCGCCCGCGTGCAGAGCCTTGAGATTGATGCCCGCGCTGAACACCCGCCTGCCGCGATAGCGGGGATGGGTCATCACACCGCCGCGCAGCACCCCGACCCGTACGGCCGGGTCGAGCAGCGCCAGGTCGACGGCCGTCTCCATGTCGTCCACCTGACGGTCGTCCTCGGCGTTCAGGCAGTCGTCGCGGCACATCGTCAGGTGCGCGGTTCCGTCCCGCCGCTCCAGCCGCACCGAGCCGAGGTCGGCAGCTCCGGTCCGGAGGAACTCCGCCAGCAGCCCGAGGGCCCGCGGCGTGGGGCGCAGCATCGCGTCGACCAGGTGCGGGCCGGCCACCGCCGAGCCCAGCACCGCCCGCAGGAAGATGCCCTGGTCGATCTCGTGGCCCTCCTTGGCCGCCTGCGGCCTGGCACGCTCGGCGGCGAGCTGCCCGGCCGTGGGGACCAGCCCGGGGAAGGCGGCGGCCGCCGCCTCGACCAGCTCGGCCAGGCGCAGGGCGTGCGCCCGTCCGCCCGTGAGCTCGTCGTAAACGGAGTCGACGTGGACGGCCAGGAAATCGGTGCGGGCCCGCCGCGCGATGTTCTTCGCCTCCGCCGCCGTGGCCCGCTCCTGGGGCGAGCGCGCCACGGGCTCGGGCAGCGTAGCCAGGACCTCCTCGGCCCCGCGCGCGGCACCGGCCAGCGCCTCCCGGTCCTCCTCCAGGCCCCGGCGCACCGCCGAGGCGGCGAGCCGGGGCGTCACGGCGCCACCGGAGCGATCGGCGCGACCGGGGCGACCGGCGCGACCGGGGCGACCGGCGCGTCCGGGGCGACCGGGGCGACCGGCGCCACGTGGGCGGCCAGGCGCCGCAGTGTCCGGTCACAGGCCGCGAGGTGCGTGCCCAGGGCGTCCTCGAAGCTGGTCGTGGTCGCGTCGAGCATCAACCGGCGGCGGATGGCGAGCTCGCTCCCGGACACCGCGCCGGCCATCGCCGTCACCCGGGCCAATGCCTCGTCCGGGTCCTCGGCCACTTCGTCCACCAGATGCAGCGACAGCGCCTCCGCCGCCGGGATCGGCATGCCGAACAGTACGGCGCGGCGGACCGCGGCCGCCCCCGCCTGTTGCGCCAATCGGTAGGCGGCCATCCCAGGCCAGGTCGCGTCCGCCTGCAGCGGCATCATCAGCCGCGCGTCCGCGAGGGCGATCCGGTAGTCGGTGGCGAGCAACACGTCAAGTGCGGTACCGCCGCAGTCGCCCGAGGCGACCGCGACCGTGGTGATCGGGAGCCGCTCCAGCCGCCGCAGGACGCGCTCCCACTTGTTCGTCACCGCGACCGTCAGGCCCTCGGTCCATGAGCCCTCAGGCGCGCCCGTCAGATGGGCCACGACGATGCCGGGACTTTCGTGGTCCTCGGCCCTGTCGCACAGGGCGGTCAGCTCGCGTACCGCCTCGGCCGAGACCGGCCGGGAGCCGTCGATCCGGACGATGTGCGAATCGGCGGCCTCCGCCGCGCCGCCCGGCGTCACCATTGGATCAGCCCCGTCTCGATCGTCGAGCCCGGCCCCATGGTCATCAGGACCCCGTAGTCGCCTGGGTCGGTCACGTGCTCCTCCAGCAGCCTCTCGTAGGAGAAAAGAAAGGACGCGCTCGACACGTTTCCGTAGTCGCGCAGCACGCCCGTGGTGTGCCGTACGTCGTGGCGGGTCAGGCTGAGGTTGACGGTCACGGCGTCGATCACCTTCTTGCCGCCCGAGTGCACGAGCCAGTGCCGGATGTCGCTGCGGCGCAGCCCCGCCGGACGCAGGAGCCGGTCGACGACCTCCTCCGCGTTCGCGCCCACGACATAGGGGATCTCCGGATCGAGGAAGAAGCTGAACTTGCCCGCGTCGCCGTCCCAGTCGTAGCGCATCGCGTCGATGGCCTCGGTGATGAGCGAGCTCGCGAAGCCGAGGATCCGGGGGCCTCGGGGCGGGAGCCCCTGGGCCGAATCCTGCCCGGTGACCAGGGCGACCGCTGCGGCGCCGTCGCCGAACAGGCTGTTGACGACCGCCGTCCGCATGGTCGAGTCGAAGACGTACGCGGCGGAGCAGGCCTCGGTGCACAGCACGACCGTCAGCTCGCCGGGGTGCGCGGCGGACCAGCCCGCGGCGACGTTGAGTGCGTTGAGACCGGCGTTGCAACCCATCCCGACGATGTCGGAGCGGCTGCAGCTCGGGTCGATGCCAAGCTCGCGGATCAACAGCGCGCTCAGCCCAGGCGCCAGGAAGCCGGTCGAGGTCACGCAGCACAAGTGCCTGATGTCCGACAGTTCGGCCCCCGCGTCCTTCAGGCAGGTCAACAGGGCGCGGCCGCCCATGTCCAGGGCCAGGTCCTTGTGCTTGTCGAGTAGTTCGCCCTGGGACTCCTGCCGTCGCCTGCCGTCGGCCCCCAGCGGTGGGAGGGTGAGATGACGCCGGTCGATGGCGCTGTTGAGGAAGAGCGACCGGATGCGGGCGTCGTCGATGTCGAAGGTGTCCAGCACCTCCTGCTGGGAGTAGGAGTCGGGGGAAACGGCTGTCCCCACTCCGGCGATCCGAATGTTAAGGGCGGACCGGAGCGGCTGCTGCGCCAGGGCCGGCGCCGTCGGCATGTCAGCGGCGAGGGTCATCGGTAGGTCCACCCCCACATGCGTCTCCTGCTTCGTGGCTTCGAGGTGCCATGCAATGCGCTCACCTTCCGTCGGCTGTTCCGGGGCGTCGGCTGTTCGCGGCAGCGTGAACGCACCCTGACTTGGGGACCCGCGGCCGCGCCGACGCACTATGGCGTCATCGGCCGCTGAATTGCTGGTGCGGGAAATACAGCTTGCTTTCACCGGAGAGGCCGCAGTGCGCGCGAATCGACATCGCCTATGTTCTGCGACGTTCCCTGCCGGCGTGGATCATGGCGGAGCAAACCGTCCCCCGAATCGTATGCCAGCCTTTCATTGCTGCCTAGTCGTATTCTGATTATATCCGCAGGTGATCACCGAGTTACGTTCCGTAACTCGGGACTGCGATGTGGGCGCCTCTCCTATCGGATGGGGTCTGCTCGGTTGACAGCAGGGTGCGAGAATTGCCAACCGATAGTTGACTTGGGATAATTCCTAGTCCTACAGTGCAATTTGTGCTCCCTGTGGGCGCACCGGGGGGGTGTGCCACCGCAGGGCCTGCGCGTCTGAAAGACCTGCGCGACGTCGCAAGACGGGGAAAGTCCGACACGCTGTTGCCTACTCGGTAGTGAGCTGGGGGCGATCATGAACTTTGCCATCCTCGGAGCGCTTGAGGTCCGGTATCCGGCAGGAAGGATCCAGATCACGGCGCCGAAGCAGAAGAGTGTGCTGGCCACGCTGCTGCTCGACGCCGACAAGGAGGTTCCGGTCGACCGTCTGGTGGACTGCGTGTGGGACGGCCGTCCTCCCGCCGCCGCCCAGACCACGCTGCAGTCGTACGTGTACCGCCTGCGTCAGTTGCTCGGCCCGATGCCCGAGGTCAGCCTGCAAACGAGCACATCCAGCTACGCGATCGAAATCGGCGCCTGCGAGTTCGACCTGCGTTATTTCCAGAGCCGGGTTGCCGAGGCGCACGAGTCGATTCGTGAGGGCGAGAAAGAGCAGGCGGCTGCGGCTTTCCGGAAAGCGTTGGCGGCATGGCGTGGAAATGCGCTCGTCGGAGTTCCTGGAGAAATTCTTCGGCAGGAGGCGCGGTTACTCGAAAATCAGCGCATCGCGGCATATGAAGAACTGGTGAATTTAGAGCTGGAGCTCGGTAATCACCGGCGGGTGATACCGGAGCTGCATAAGATCGTGTCGGAATATCCATTTCACGAAGTGTTCACCGCACAACTCGTCCTCGCCCTCTACCGGTCGGGCCGCCAGGCGGAGGCGCTGCAGAGTCACAGCCTGATGAGGCGCAGGCTGCGGGACAAGCTGGGGATCGAGCCGGGCATCGAACTGCAGCAGTTGCAGAAGGCGATCCTCGAGCGGGTGCCCGCAATGGAGATCACACTGATCTCCTGGACCCACTGAGCCCGTCCCCTCCGGTCGTCGCCTCGGCCTCGATGAACTCCGCCAAGCGTGAGACGCCGGTCTCGATGTCGGCGCGCGTGAGGTAGCTCGTGGACAGGCGGATGGCATGGTCGCCTCCCCCTTCCGGATAGAAGTAGCTCATCGGGGTCCAGATGACGCCGAAGTCCCGTGCCGACCTGCCCAGCGCCTCGTTGTCCGCACGGAAGGGCACGCGCAGGGTGAGGAAGAAGCCGCCCCGTGGCTCGTTCCAGCGGACCCCGAGCCGGGCGCGCCGGTCGGCGGGAAGTTCCCGGGCCAGCCGGTCCAGGGTGGTGCGCATGGTGTCCGCGTAGTACGCCGCCGGCCCGGCATTCAGGTCGGTGATCCGGCCGGAGTGCTGCAGCAGCGCACCGGCGATGGCAGCCTGGCCGAGTGACGAGGTGTTCACCGTCACCATGCTCTTGATCTTCACCAGCTCGTCCGCGAGCAGCCCGTCACGGCCCTCCGCGGCGCCGACGACCTGGTCCGCGACGGCGAAGCCCACTCTGGCGCCGGGGAAGACGGTCTTCGAGAACGACCCCAGGTGCACCACCCGGCGGTTTCGGTCGAGGGACTTCAACGTCGGCAGCCGGGTCCCCGCGCTCACCAGCCGGTAGGGGCTGTCCTCGACGATCAGCAGGTCGTGCCGTTCGGCGAGGTCCAGTAGTTCCCGCCGAGCCTGCAGCGACATGGTCACCCCGGACGGATTGGAGTGGTCCGGCGTCACGTAGATCGCCCTCGGCCTACGTCCGGCGGCCACCTGTTCCTTGACCACGGTCTCGATGTCCTCGCGCGCCAGGCCGTCCTCGCGCTCGGGCACCGCCGCCACTTCGACGCCCAGCACGCGGGCCGCCCCCGTGATGCCGACATAGCACGGGCTGGTGAGCAGGAGGACGTCATCGCGGTCCGCCATCAGCGCCCGCAGCACAAGGAACATCGCCTCCTGGCAGCCGGCGGTGACCACGACCGACTCGACCGGGACGTCGATGCCCTCGTCCTCGCGCAGTGAGGCGGCGATCAGCTCGCGGATCAGGCCGGCGGTCGGCCCGTACTGGAACAGCACGTCCCGGATCCGCGCCGGGGAGTCGCCGCCTGCGGCGAGATGGTCGAGGTAGCGCCGGATGTAGGTGAAGATCTGCTCGACGTCGAAGAACCCGTCGTAGGGGCGGCCGGGCGCGAAGGAGATGGCCTCGGGGTAACGGTGTGTGATCTCGTTGAGGAAGTTCATCGTGTCCATGACGGGCAGGGACACGCTCGCGTGGAGGTCCTCACGTCTGAGGTCCCTCGTCCGTGTGTTCATTTCTCCTCGCGGTTGATATACGTCGTGCGGCGGCCGGCTTTTCCTGCGAATCGCTGTCGAATTCCCCTGGTTGGCGCGTCGTAGCATCGTCACACAGCGTGTGGAACGACCGCAAGGGTAGTCAGTGGGCCTCCATTGAGACGCCATCGAGGCTGCGGGAAAATGTCATACGACCGCCAGCGTTTGTTTTCAGAGGGCTATCGCGACCCATCTGACCTGCGGATACGTCTAATATTCGATGTATCTCTTGCGGTGCGACATGCCTATATCTACAGTTGCGAATAACCTGGCCTGCTTGTAATCAATCGTTTCCCCGCTAAATCGTCGTCCGCATTCTCCCAGTGAAAGGGACTGCACGATGGACCATCGGATCAAGAATGTCGTAATCCTTGGCGGCGGTACGGCGGGATGGATGACCGCCGCCTACCTCGGCAAGGCGCTGGGCGACGGCGTGGCCGTCACCGTCCTCGAGGCGCCGTCGATCCCGAGGATCGGAGTCGGTGAGGCGACCGTTCCGAACCTGCAGCGCGTCCTGTTCGACTTCCTCGGACTGCCCGAGGAGGAGTGGATGCGCGAGTGCAATGCGAGCTTCAAGATGGGCATCCGCTTCGTCAACTGGCGGACGCCCGGCGAGGGAGAGGCGCAGGAGCGGCCGTTCAAGGGGGGGAGCGACCACTTCTACCACCTGTTCGGCCTGCTTCCCGACCACGAACGGCTGCCGCTCTCGCACCACTGGACCGCCAAGACGTTGGCCGGCCAGACGGACGAGCCCTTCGCGTACGCCTGCTACCGGGAGCCTCCCGTCCTGGACGCCAAACTGGCGCCGTGCACGATGGACGGGCAGCGCTGGACGAACTACGCCTGGCACTTCGACGCGAACCTCGTGGCCGCGTTCCTGCGCCGCTTCGCGGTCGAGAAGCAGGGCGTACGACACGTCGAGGACGAGATGACCGAGGTCCTCATGGACCAGCGTGGCTTCATCACCGCGCTGCGGACGAAGGAGGGCCGCCTGCTCGAGGGCGACCTGTTCATCGACTGCTCCGGCTTCCGCGGGCTTTTGATCAACCAGGCGATGCGAGAGCCGTTCCTCGACATGAGCGACTTCCTGCTCAACGATCGGGCCGTGGCCACGGCGGTGCCGCACGACGACGCCACCCACGGCGTGCAGCCGTACACCTCGTCGATCGCGATGAAGTCGGGATGGACCTGGAAGATCCCGATGCTCGGCCGGTTCGGCACCGGCTACGTGTACTCCAGCAGGTTCTCAACCCAGGACGAGGCCACGGAGGACTTCTGCCGCCTCTGGAACCTGGACCCGAGCGAGACCCGGCTCAACCACGTCCGCTTCCGGGTCGGCCGCAACCGCCGCGCGTGGGTGCGCAACTGTGTCAGCATCGGCCTGTCGTCCTGCTTCCTGGAGCCGCTCGAGTCGACCGGCATCTACTTCATCACCGCGGCGATCTACCAGCTCGCCAAGCACTTCCCCGACAAGCGCTTCGATCCGATCCTCGCCGACCGGTTCAACCGGGAGATCGAGACGATGTTCGACGACTCCCGTGACTTCATCCAGGCGCACTTCTACTTCTCTCCACGCACCGACACCCCGTTCTGGAGGGCGAACAAGGAGCTCCAGCTCGCGCCCGACATCCAGGAGAAGATCGCCATGTACCGGGCGGGTCTCCCCGTGAACTTGCCGGTGACCGACGAGAACACCTACTACAGCAACTTCGAGGCTGAGTTCCGCAATTTCTGGAACAACAGCAACTACTACTCCATCTTCGCCGGCCTCGGCTTCAACCCCGACCACCCCATGCCTGCGCTCACCTACCGCCCCGATCACGCCGAGAGCGCGGAGGCCGTGTTCGCCGGGATCAAGGAACGCCAGCAGGAGCTCATCGACACCCTGCCCAGCACGTACGACTATCTGCGGCAGCTTCACGGGAAGTGACCCATGCGGGGTCGGCGGGCTGCCCTGCACGCCCGCCGACCGCGCATGGAGAGCTGCCGGGAGCGCGGGCGGACCGCCTCCATCCCGCACGCCATCGACGGGACAAGAGACCGTCGACGAGGCCATGTTCGCGTTCAGACCGACGGTCGAATGACGGTCAAACGATCAAGGGCCTGACCGCTGTATCCAGCGATCAGGCCCTTGACCTGCTACTCCACAGTCGGGGTGGCGGTGCTCTGGTTCAGGACATAGGAAACGGGTGTCTCAAGACATAGGAAACCCCGGTGGAGCATGTCTCCGGAGATACCTAGTTATGCAGACCAGCGGCCAGTCTCGGCGGACTGGCCTCTGGCGCCTCGGTGTGAGGACCAGGACACCCCCTTGATGACGAGTCGGAGACCTGTACGTAACCCGCCCAGGTCGCCGGTCTCGCTACGGAAGCTGACGCGGGCTTCGACGGTGAGCCTTCGTCCGGACATAACCGCTGGTGGAGCCAGCGCAGATCTGATTGGTGCCACGCAGGGGGCACCGGCAGTAGGGAAACATCTCCCGGCGCCGATCCGCCGTCAGGCGGGTCGGCGATTTGCTTTGTGCCGCCTGTATCGCGAGCAGGTTGTCCTCCTTGACTGCCTCGGCATCGGGCTCGACCGTCCACGCGCGGCTACATCTCTGCAGCATCGCCGCGCCCTGCGCACAGTCCGATGCGGCATGCCCGTTCACTCCGGGCGTGTCCGGCGGTCCCGCCCCTCCACCACCGGGCGCCCGAGCAGTTTGTCGATGCTGCGGCGCTCGCGTTTGGTGGGACGTCCCGCGCCACGAGCCCGAACGGCCACCGTCACGGCCTCCTCGCGCGGAGGAGGCGGAGGGCTCTTGTCGACGTAACACTCGGCGGCCACGGGGGCGCCGACGCGCTTGGTGATGACGCGGGAGACGACCACGATGCGTTCGCGTCCCTCGTGCCGCAGACGGACCTCGTCACCGACCCGGACGACGTGCGCGGGCTTGACCCGCACCCCGTTGACCCGGACGTGGCCGCCTCGGCAGGCGTCGGACGCGATCGAACGGGTCCTGGTCAGCCGTACCGACCAGATCCAGATGTCCACCCGCGCACTCACCTGCTCACCCGACACTCCGACACTGTACTGAGAGCCGCGCACGGCCGACAGCCAAGCCCGCTGGGACAAGGGCAGCGGGCGTGGCTCGCACTCGCCGGCGGGCACGGCATCCCCTCAGCGAGCAGCTCGGACGGTGACGAGTGCGACGTCACCTTCCAGGGCCTCCTGATCAAGGACTGACCCTCAGGTTGAGCTGCTGACCATAGGGTGGGCGGCATGGCGCTGCGACTTGGTCTGCTGAATTTCAAGGCTCGGGATAGCTCGGCGCTCGGCCGGTTCTGGGCGGAGGCGCTTGGCTGGGGTGTTTTCAGCGAAGGACCCGAGGTGACCGGTGTCGGGCCCGTGGGCTTCGTCTGGCCGGACCCGGTCGGCCTCTGCGTCTGTTTCGTCACCGTCCCGGACCCCGAAACGGTGAAGTACCGCGCGCACCTCGATCTCGCCACCACCTCTGCGGCTCACCAGGCGGAGTTGGTCGCGCGCCTGAAGGAGCTCGGTGCGACGCCCGCCGACGTGGGTCAGGGCGAGGTCCCCTGGACGGTTCTGGCGGACCCGGAGGGGAACGTGTTCTGCGTGCTGGAGCCCCGGGAGATCTACCGGGACACCGGGCCGATCGCCGCGGTGGTGGTGGACTGCGCGGACCCGCGGGCCATGGCCCGGTTCTGGGGCGAGGCGACGGATTGGACCCTGCACGAGGTGACCGACGATCACGCGCGGCTGCGCTCGGCCAAGGGCGTCGGGCCATACCTCGAGTTCGTCCGCACAACGCCCGGCATGCCGACCGTATGGAACCGCGTCCATCTCGACCTGCTGCCCTACCCCGGTGACGATCAGGCGGCGGAGGTGGCCCGGCTGCAGACCCTCGGCGCGACGCTCGCCGACGTCGGCCAGGGCGACGTCTCGTGGATCGTCCTGGCCGACCCGGAGGGCAACGAGTTCTGCGTCCTCGCTCCCGCCTGACGCGGCTGCCACGGTCAGGCTTCGTCCGCCTTCGGATGGCATCCCGGCCGTCAGGCGGGGTGGGCCGCGGGCGGTGCGTGTACGACCGGCCGCGGCCCGGTAGGACCTCACATCAGCTGCGCAGGCTCCACTGCTGGTTCGTGCCGCCGTTGCACGACCACAGAATGATCTTCGTGCCGTTGGCGGTCCCGGCGCCGTTGGCGTCCAGGCACAACCCGGACTGCACACCGGTGATGGTGCCGTTGGAGTTGAGGTTCCACTGCTGGTTGGTCTGTCCGTTGCAGTCCCAGATCACCACCTGGGTGCCGTTCGAGGTGCCCTGGCCGTAGGCGTCCAGGCACTTGTTGCCGAACACCTGCAGCTGCTTGCCCGAGGTGTACGTCCACCGCTGGTTGGTCTGTCCGTTGCAGTCCCACAGCTGCGCCTGAGCGCCGTTGGTCGCCGTGCCGCCGCTGACGTCCATGCATCGACCCGACTGGCCGCCCACGATCGTGACGTTCTGCTGGCTGCTCCCGCCGTTTCCTTGCCTGACGAGCGATTTCGACTCAGCCGATCGGTTCCCCTGGGCGTCCACGACGTAGAGCCGATACTCACCGGTCGACGTCGGAACGGCAATGGAGGTCGCGGTTCCGCTTGCCCGGGTCATCGTGTTGCCGGCGGTGAAGGAGGTCGTACCCGAGGGGGCCAGCCAGACCGTCTTGCTCGCATCGCCGGTGCTGCGGATGGGAATCGATGTCACGCCGGCGCCGACGAACGTGCTGGCGGGCAGGACGTAATCCGGCAGAGAAAGATTGCTCTGGGGGATGATGTTCCTGTACGCGTCCTCGAGTCCGGAGTTCACGGCGATGCTGTATGCCTGCGACGGCCAGACGTAGTCGGAGGATACGAGGATGTCCTGGACCGTGCTGTTCGGCAGGTTCTTGTTGGAGACCTTGTTGATAGGGCCGTATGTCTGCGTGATGCTCAGATCATGCTTACGCCCGAAGTCGTCGGAGTTGATGAGCCACGTGACGTTCTTGTCCACGCTCAGGACGTTGTCGCGGAAGGTTATGTACGCTGAGCCTTCGTCCGGGTGGAGTCCGTACTTGTGACCGGCCGGGACGCCCTGCAGATAGTTGTTGCTGATCGTGGTTCCCGGCTGGCTGCCCAGCGTGTAGATGGGAGCCGTGTCGCCCAGGCGCTGCACCGTGTCGATGATGTGGTTGTAGCTGATGTTGTTGTTCTTCGCCGTGGTGGTCGGCCGGTTGGGCTGGATCGAGCCTGACGAACCGTCGAAGTTCCACCACCCCCAGCCGAGCGTTATGCCGGACCACGGGGCTTTCTCGATGCGGTTGTGCTGGATGGTCAAGGTGTCGGCGAAGTACGCCGAGATGGGGCTGTGCCCGTTGAACAACACGGCGCTGTCGTAGATGTAGTTGTTCTTGATGTCGATGTTCTTGGGCGCTCCCTCGACACCCACGGGATACTTCTCGTGGTTGGTGGAGGTGTAGTCCCCGATGTAGACATGCTGGGGATGGCCGACGACGATGGCGGATCCGGCGATGTCGTTGGTGTAGTTTCCGATCAACTGCGTGTTCACCACGTCGTTTGCCATGGTGATTCCGTCGACGCCGGTGTGCTGTATCCGATTGTTCTGCAGGACGAGCCCGTCGGCGTTGTCGATCTGAATGGCGCCGGGCGCCATGTCGACATTGCGGTAGTAATAGACGTGGAAGTTCTGCTTGGCATATGCGATCGCGCCGAGATTGCCCTGCTGGGCTTGTTTGAGCACCGAGCCGGCCACGTTGAACAGGTTCCAGTCGGAGTGCTGGACCGTGAGGCCGGCGAAGGTGATGTTCCGGACGCGAGCGCTGGTGGAGGTGCCGGCGACCCTGAGCAGGGTGGACACGTTGTTCGGTGCGAAAACCGTCGCGGTCGTCATGTCCTCGGAGGTCGCCTTGTAGTAGTACAACGTCCGGCTCGTCTTGTCGAAGTAGAACTCGCCCGGCGTGTCCAGGAACTCGTAGGCGTTCATGACCTTGTGGGTGCCGCTCACCTGGGCGTTCCCGTTGAAGGCGCCCTGGGCGATAGCCGCTCCCGGCTGCTGGAACTGGGCTATGCGGTTCGTGCCGTCAGAGGTGACCTGCCGGACTCCCACGATGGCCGTGGTCCAGGTCGTCGCCGTCTCTATTTCGATGTCGTCCTGATTGGCGGCGATGGCGGGAAAATCGCTCAGACTGTATTTCGCTCCCGCGCACTGCGAACCCGATTCCCAGGCCCAGGGAGCCTGCCCCGCCGTGATGGTGTAGGTTCCGTAACACCCCTGCGAGTTTATTGTTTTCGAAGCCATGTACGCTCGCTTGTCGTTGACGTAGAGCGCGCGGAGCTTGTTGCTGCGATTCAGCGGGGCTTTCCAGATGTTACCGCTGTGCTGCGTCCATCCGGTTACCTGAACGCCTCCGCTGAGGATCGGCGTCTCGTTCTGGTACGCGGCGTATACGACCCGGAATCCATTCGTGCCGGAGTCGGCCGGCGTGAAGTCGATTGTGCTGCCGACCGAATAGTTGCCCCCGCGGAGGTACACGTAGATGTCGCCTGTCATGTCGGCGTTCACCGTGCGGACGACGTCCCTCGCGCGCTGCAGCGTTCTGAACGGCGACGTGATCGTTCCAGGGTTGGCGTCGTTGCCGTCGGGGGCGACGTAGTAGGTTGCCTGGGTCGCTGCCGAGGCCGCGGTACTACCTGTGAAGGCCGGCAGCAGCACAGCGGCGACGAACACCGCAAGCGCTGCTAACGCCTTCCCAGTGCTGGACAGGGCTGACTTCACGCTCTGTTCCTTTCGCTGGTTCCGAGCAGATTTTCGTCGCGAAATCACCCCGCGTAGCAGAATTCATCGGGGTGTGCCATCGCGCGGGTGTGGCGCCGTGAAGCGCGGGTCTCGTCAGGCTTGTCGTCGGGAAGGCCGCATGTCGTTCGTCACGGGCGGCTCATGGGCCTTCCAGTACCGCGAAGGACGAGCCTGCCGTTGCTGGAGGAGTCCTCGCCGTCCGCCCCGCTCCGCGCTGACGAGGGCCACCGCCGGGGCCCGAGGTCTCCTCATAACACGCCCTAAGAATCTGTGGCAGACGTTGCGTCACCATTTCGAGGCGAAAGGTATGACGTATGCCGACTGATGTCTAGGGGTAATGTGGCGCGTGATCCTCACTGCGGTGCGCGCGGCGCATCGGAGCCCTGCTGGATCTGCCGCGTTCCGCGCCGGTTCAGGGAGGAAGCCGCTTCATCTCAGCAGTGGTGAATCACATCGCCGGTGAAACTTTCATCGTCACACGGCGACGACCTGCCATTCCTGGTTGGCTCCGCTGTTGGCGGCCCATTGGATGACTCGGGCGCCGTCGGCTGTGGAGCCGGCTTCGACGTCCGCACACAATCCATTGCCGCTGTTGACCAGCCGGTAGTAGCCGCTCGTGGACGCGGGGACGAGTTTCCACCGCTGGTTCGTGCCGTTGGCGTCGGTCATCTGGACGAGGGCGGCGCCCTGGTTGGCGTTCGGGCTGCTGAGAGCCTTGCCGCTGCCAAGACTGGTCAGCCGGAACGAGCCGTCGGAGTTCTGCGACATCCGCCACTGCTGGTTGGTCCCGCCGTTCCAGGGCCACTGGACGACGGCGGCACCATCGGCGGTGGAGCCTCCGTAGACGTCCAGCACCTTGCCGCTGTTGCGGTTGACCAGGCGGACGACGCCAGTGGACGGGCCGCCGGCGCCCAGTTCGACGGTGATCTGGGTCGTCGTACCCGCGGTCAGGGACACCTGCCGGGCGTGGCCGCCCAACGGAGAGGTGGCGACGCTCGCGCTGGTGGTAACGGAGGCGATCCCGCGCCGGCAGATGAGCGTCACGGTCTGGGTGACGTCGGAGATGACGGTGGCGGTGACAGTCCGGGCGCCGACGTCCCAGGTGAGCGACTCGATCCGGATGCGGTTGCGGCCGCGTACGCCGGTGATCGTGCCCTTGGCGAACTGGTCGGGCAGCGCGGGCAGCAACTCCAGGATGCCGGGCCTGGTGTAGATCAACGCCTCGGCGACGATCGCGGGCAGCGAGTTGGCGGCGTCGGCGTTGTAGATCGACAGGTTCGGGTTGTGCGAGGTCATCAGCGATCGGAAGATCATGTTGTTGCCCAGGATCTTCCGCAGGCTGCCGTACACGCCGGCGCCGTCCTTGAGCCGGGCTCGGGCGAGGCTGCGGTGGATGGCGCCGTGGGCCTCCCCTCCCTCGTCCCCTCGCAGATCCAGAGCGCGGCTCGCGTAGCGGATCAGGTCGGGCTTGTCCTCGGGGTTGATCTCGTGCAGCGGCCAGACCGGGTACATGTGCTGTACGTGACGGTGGTTGTACCGGTCGGTCAGGCTGGGCCACGACCATTCCGCGAGCGCCCCGTCGCCGTTGACCCGATAATCGGGCATCTTGGCCAGCAAGGCGGTCCAGCGTTGCACGCCTTGGCCTGGGCCCTGCTCGGTGCCGAGGAAGTTCGCGGCGTCGATGGCGGCCTGCAGCGCGTGCTTGCCTGCGGCGATCTCGCCGGTCGCGTTGATCGACAGTTGCCTGCCCGTGTTGCCGGGACTGTTCTCCATGGAGAAGCACGGCACGAAGATGACCTTGCCGTTGGCGTCGGTGCGAGTGAGGAAGTCCTCGTAGAACAACGCGAGCTCGATCAGGACCGGAGCGAGCTTGGTGCGGTAGAAGGTGGTGTCACCGGTGACCTGGTAGTACTCGAGCAGCGGATAGAGCAGCCAGTCGGCGCCGCCGATCCAGGTGTGGCCGGGGAACCCGCTGTCGAAGTGCAGCATCTTGCCGTACTCGCCGTCGGTGCGGGAGGGAGCGAGCAGGCCGCGGGTGCCGTAAAGGTTTCTGGCGTTGGTGCGCCAATCGTTGATCTGGCCGAGGATCAGGGTGAAGTAGCCGTCCATGGCTTCGGTGAGAGACAGGATGTTGCCGCCGGCGACCTGGAAGTTGACGTTGGCGTCGGTGGTGAAGTCGCCGGCCCACGCCGCGTCCCAGGCGCCCGTCCACAGGCCGGTCAGCCGTGGTGGCAGGACGCCGCTGGAACTGAGGAACAGGTAACGGCCGGAGTCGTACATCCGCTCCAGCAACGCGAGGTCGATGACATTGCGGTTGGAGTTCTGCCGCGCGATCAGCTCACTGGTCGACAGTTGCCGATCGGCGGCGCTGACGTTCAGGTCGAGGCGTGACCGGTCGTACAGCGGGGTGTGCAGGGCGGTATGCCGCGTGAGCAACGTCGCGTAGTCGGCGCTCAGCGCGGCCAGCGCCGTGTGCAGTGGTTTCGCGTCCCACGCGGTGGACGACTCGTAGCGGTCGAGTTTGGTCAGCAGCACGACTTTGGTCGCCGCGGCCACGACGATGGCCGACCCGCTCACCCGTACCGAACCGCCGGTCGCGACCACCCGGGTGACGCCCTCATAGCCGAACGCCCCCTGCCCGGCGGGGTAGGTGCCCCGCAGGTTCAGGTAGCCGTCACCGTTGCCGACCGTGGCCAGGGTGGTGAAGCCGACGGACCCCGGCACGCCGCTCAGGCCCGTGTTGACGCTCAGCGTGGTGTCGATCGTCCGCCCCGGCGCGGGAGTGAGTTCGTGCACGACGACCCTGTCGGCTCGGGAGGCGAAAGCCCGGCGCGTCCACGCGCCATAACTGTCGGTCCACGTCGAGGTGACCTCCCCGGTCCTGAAGTCGGTGATCCGGGCGTAGTCGTTGACGGTCGTCATGCCCGGGGTGCTGATCTGCAGCTCATAGCCCGGATGGAAGGTCTGGGTCCAGCGCAGTGACCAGCCGGAGGTGAAGTCGCCGGTGGCACCGTTGAAGTCGCCCGCAAGCGCCTTGTCCCTGACCCCCGCCAACCGGCCCGACAGCGTCGGCGGAGTCAGGTTGCGGGTGCCGTTGGGCATCACGAACCGATGATGCGTGAAGACCACCTTCTCCAGGGTGGGCGCGCCGTAGAGCATGGCCCCGTACTCGCCGTTGCCGGTCAGGAAGGCGTCGGTCCAACCTGCGGCGGCGGCCGTGTCGTAGATGCCGCGCTGTGGCAGTTGCGCCGGCACGGCGGCAGCCGCTCGGCCAGAGAAGATCGCCGAAGGAAGCGCGGCAGCGCCGACGGTCGCCGCCGTGGTGGCGATGAAGCGTCGACGGTTCAGCGGCAAGTTCATTGAAGCTCCTGGTGGCGAGTTGGGGGGTGATGGCTGCGGCCGGGTGCCGGCTGCGCCGCCACGGCTGGTCCATCGCCGCGGTACGGCCGTCATCCGAAGCAGGGACACCATGGGTTTGTCTGAAGGACATCCCATGAATAGGCCCGGTTAGCGCAAGGTATGACGTCTGATGTGTCGGGTCAAGAAACAATCGCGAGCACCGCGTGACCTGGTCCCGTCTTCAGGGCGGCCGACGGCTCTTTGGGGAGCTCGGTGAAAGTTTCATCGCCAGGAAGGTCGAGCGCCAGAACGGTGACCGCGAGGTGGCGCCTACCGTCGGTCGCTTCCCTCATTCATCCATGGCCGCGACGCGGCCGCAGGGAGTCATCCCATCTTTGATACGGAGAAGAGTTCTGTCGCCGTCTCCTCTGCAACCCCGCAGACTGCTCGAGGTCAGTCAGTCGATGGCTCGAGTCCTGGCGGGAGGTGCTGATCTCCATCATCACTGTCAGTCGACGACCATGCCGCTGGTGAGGTTGGCGATCGCCCCGGTGATCGCACTGGCGCGGTCCGAGGCGACGAAGACGGCCACGTCGGCGATCTCCGCGACGCTGGGCAACTGCTTGCGCAGGGTCCGGTCCACCATCCGGTCATGGAATGCCTCGCGGCTGATGCCGTAGGCATCGGCGTGCAGGCCGTACACCTCCGAGAGCTGCGGCGTTTCCGGCATCCCCGCCGCGTTCAGGCAGACGACCCGCACGCCGTACGGTCCGACCTCGGCGGCGAGACCCCGCGACAGCGACTCGATCGCCGCCCAGGCCGGCGCCATGCCTCCCATCAAAGGGAGGGCTGAGCGTGACGGGCTCGCCGTGATCGTCACGATCACCCCTGATCCCTGTCTGGTCATGCGTCGTGCCGCCGCTCGGGCGGTCAGGAAGTTGGCCTTGGGGTAGGTGCTCATGGGCAGGTCGAAGCCGCCGGCCGGCAGGTCGACGATCCGGGTGCCCTGGATGCCGGTCTGCGGGAGGCTGACGGCGTTGAAGGAGATGTCGAGAGATCCGGCCTTCCGGACCACCGCGTCGGCGTGCGCTTCGACGGCGTTCTCGTCCAGCACGTCCAGCGTGGCGACGCCGGCGACGCCACCCGAGGCCTGGATCTTCTCGGCGACCGTCTCCAGCGCGGCGCCGGTGCGCCCGGCGAGGAAGACCCGTGCCCCCTCCGCGGCGAAAGCGTGGGCGACCGCGCTTCCGACGGCTCCGCCCGCTCCGTAGATGACCGCATTCTTGTTTTCGAGCAGCACTGTCACTCCTGGTTGTGTTGATTCGTGCGCATGACCTGTCGCGATACAGGCGGCGCAAAGGGATGTCGTGACTCAGAAGCCCGCTGTGCACGGCAGGCACCGGACCGCGCGGCTCGTCGTGGCATGGCGCGGTCGTCCATTCAGGGCTTTGTCCGGCTCCGAATGGTTCTATGTTTTTCGAACTGTTGCGAGCCTAACGCAGCCGGCCTGACTGTTCAACTATCATCGAACTATGCCCGGATCGTCACGCGAACTCTTCCATCCCGACGTCGCAGACCTCGTCCTGACCGACGTGCTGTCCGCGCTCAGCGATCCGGCACGTCTGGAGATCACCTGCCGCCTCGCCGAGGGGCCTTTGGAGGTCGCCGCCTGCCAGCCCACCGGCGCTGACATGTCCAAGTCGACCCTGTCCCACCACATCAAGATCCTGCGCGAGGCCGGAGTCGTCCGAAACGACCCGCACGGCCGGCAGCGTTACGTCAGCCTCCGCCGCCAGGACCTGGAAGACCGCTTCCCGGGCCTGCTCGACCCCATTCTCCGCCTGGCTCCCGGCGGCGATCAGCTCTGAAAGCCGCCCTCCTCACGGCACGGGCCGGTAGGTGAGGACGGCCACCCCGGGTGGGATCACGGAGGTGCCGAGGGACCGCTACGCTCCGCGCCTCGCCCCGCTGTCCCGCGGCTGTTCATGCACGGCGCGGTAGCGGCCGGGCGTGATGCCGTGCTCGCGCTTGAACGCGGCGGCGAACGCGACGTCGGAGGAGTACCCGGTCTGTCGCGCCACCGCGTGCAGCGGGGTGTCGGACTCGCGCAGCAGCCGTGCCGCGATCGTCATGCGCCACCAGGTCAGGTAGGTCAGCGGTGGTTGCCCGACCAGCGTGGCGAACCGATGGGCGAAGGCCGCGCGGGACAGTCCCGCCCGCGCGCCGAGCGCGGCGACCGTCCACTGCCGGTCGGGAGCGCTGTGGATGGCGCTGAGCGCCGCGGCGATGGCCGGGTCGGCGAGCGCCATCGTCCAGCCGCCGGCCGCGGGCTCCTCGGCCCGCTCCTCGAACCAGGCCCGCAGGATGTAGAGCAGCAGCGCGTCGAGCAGTGCGGGCACGATGGCCGCCGCCCCGGGACGTGCCCGCCCCATCTCGTCGGCGAGCAGATCGACGGCGGCGCGCAGCGACGGATGGCGGCCGAGTCGTGCGGGCAGGTGGACGACGGGCGGGACCTCCGACATCAGGGGGTGCGTCCGGCCGCCGTCGAGCAGGTACGCGCCGCACAGCACGGTCGCGAGCTCGCCGTCACCGCTGGGCCAGGCTCCCTGGCGCCCCAGATCGAACTCCGTCAGCGGACTGGCGGGGCTGTCGGCCAGCCCGTGCGTGCCTGCTCCGTGCAGGAACACCACGTCCCCGGTGCCGAGCCGAATCGCCGGCGCGCCGTGCGGGGGCAGCAACCAGCACGACCCCTGCAGCACGATGTGGAACGCCCCACCTCGGTCGGCCGTGAAGCGCATACCCCACGGCGCGCGAAGTTCGTGGTGGTTCGCATGCGGCCGGCCGACGTGCATGGCGATGATCGCGTCGCTGAGGGCGTCCATGGCGGAAGTCTAAGAGGGAAGACGATCGGTGAGCCAGGCGAGACGATCACTTATTGAGCGTCTCGGTCACCCGCTCCTACGGTGATGAGGCAGCTCGCATCGGCGCGGGCGGCACGATGAAGGAGCCCATGATGACCAAGGCAGTGCTCTTCGACCGAATCGGCGGCCCGGAGGTCCTCGGGCTGCGAGAGGTGACGCTCGACGAGCCGGGAAGGGGCGAGGTGCGCGTCCGCGTCGACGCCATCGGCCTGAACCGGGCCGAGGCGCTGTTCCGTTCGGGCACCTATGTCTACCAGCCGAACCTCCCCGGGTCCCGGATCGGGTACGAGGCCGCCGGCGTCGTGGAGAGCGTCGGCGAAGGCGTCGAGGACTTCGCGCCCGGCGACGCCGTCAGCACGGTCCCCGCGTTCCTGATGACCGAGTACGGCACCTACGCGGAGTTCGTGGTCCTCCCGGCCCACGCTTTGGTGCACCGTCCCGACGGGGTCGACGCGGCGACGGGCGCCGCCACCTGGATGGCCTACACCACGGCCTACGGCCTGCTCGTGGAGTTCGGCGACGTCAAGCCGGGTGACACCGTGCTCGTCAACGCGGCCTCCAGCAGCGTCGGCCTGGCCGCCATCCAGGTCGCCAACCACATCGGCGCCGTACCCGTCGCCACCACCCGCACTCACGTCAAGAAGCGGCGGCTGCTGGAGGCGGGCGCCGCGCACGTCATCGCCGCCGAAGAGGAGGACCTCGTCAAGCGAGTCCACGCGGTGACCGGCGGCAAGGGGGTGGAACTCGCGGTCGACGCCATCATGGGCCCGGCGGTGAACACCCTCATTCAGGCGGTGGCCCCGGGCGGCACTCTGTTGTTCTACGGCTGGCTGGATCCCACTCCCGCACCGATGCCCATCGCCCCGGACTTCCGCGGCCGCACCATCCGCACCTACGCGTTCAACGAACTCACCGTCGAGAACGCGCCCATGCTGCGGCGCGCCAAACACTTCATCAACGCGGGCCTGCGCGCCGGGTCCCTCTCGCCCGTGATCGACCGCACGTTCTCCCTGGCCGACGTCGTCGCGGCCCACCGTCATCTGGAGTCCAACACCCAGTTCGGCAAGATCGTCCTCACCGTCGAGCGCTAGAGCCCGGACCGGTCGCGCTGCTCTCGACCGCGGTCCTGGGGATGGGCGTTCGCAGGAGGTCGGCGTCCTCACGCGGTGCCCGTGTAGAGGGTGGCGAGGCTCCCGCACATGACATTCGACGAGCCGATCCACAGGATCGTGAAGCGGTAGCCGTTGCTCTTCCTGATGACGGCGTCGGCGCAGAAATCGGGACGGATCTCGTCGGGTGCGAGTCCCGTGGGGACGTCGAACGGCAGCCGTCTCAGTAGCCAGCAGACTCCGCTGTCGACCAGCGCGTCCAGGTCCCCGCGGACGACGGCGACCATGCCGATCGACCATGGGGCGTTGTCGTGGTGGTACACGCCGATCGCCAAGTGGTCGGTCTCGTAGGCGCACTCGGCCGCGTCGTTGACCGCGTTCACCCTGCTGACGAACCGTTCGAGCCCGCCACGGAACTCCTTGAACTCCTGGGAGCGCCCTTCGGGGATGAAACCCAGGGCATCCTCGGCCAGGCCCGCCATGCTGATGCAGGGGTTCTGCGTGATCACACTGACCCCGTCCGCCGGAGGGAATTCGGGGAGTTGGGACCTCGTGATGGGCCCGGGGGCGGGGCAGACCGGGCCCTTGGGTTTCTTGGAGGTCTTCGGCTTCTGAACCTGCCCCTTCTCGGTCTCCGCGGCGTTCGAGCCTCCCCCGAACTCCTCGTCCAGACATGCTGTGGCGAAAAGGGAAAGCGACAGAAGAACGATCAGAAACCTGTGTGTGACGGAACGACCAGCGGCGAACGCTGAAACGCGAGATCGACGATGCATCAGGCTTCCCCCACCGATATCGGGTATTCATCCCGGCCTGCTTACCGCCGTCACATCTTCATTCAATCCGCCCATCGGAGCGACGTTCCGGTTCGCTCAGCGGACCGCCGCCGGCCTGCCGGTCCCGGCGGCCCGAGCCCAGCCCCGGCTCGACGCGCTCGTCCCCCCCCGGCCCCGGTCCGTGACTCGGGGCCCGTGCAGACAGGCCGAGGGTCCCTGTCTCATTGATCCCCCAGCCGGAGACGCTGTGTGAGCCCAGCCGGTTCTTCCTCGGCATCGGCGGCACGACCTCGGCGATCGGTGTGCCGTTCGTCAACGCCTGGTTCCCGCCCGCGCGGCGCGGCCTGTCCGTCGGCGTGTTCTGCGCGGGCATGGGCGGCACCGCGATCAGCGCGTTGACCACGGTCAAGCTGACTGCTCGCCGCGATCGGCCTCGGGCAGCACCGCCCGGACGGTTACCTGGAGCCCCCGATGCTCACCATCGGCCAGGACATCGGCTGTGATGAGCACGTTGCCCGAGCTGTCGCAGGCTCCCCAGGCGTTCCAGGTCCAGGCGAGGTAGCCGACGCCGTTCGCGTCGGCCCAGTTCATGACCTTGTCGATGTAGTCGTGGGCGCAGGTGTTCTGGCCGATCTCGCCGGCCACCACCGGCACCTGCGCGGCGACGGCGCCGGTCGTGCTGTTCCAGCAGGTGGTGTCCCGACGAGCGCGGCGGTGGCGAGCGCCCGCGCGGCGGCCGGCCGCCCGGTGCCGCTTGCCCAGCCGTGCAGCCCGGCCGTCAGCATCACCGCGCAGAACAGCAGGGGCTTCGCGGCCAGGATCCGCCCGTACCCCGGCTGCGCGAGCGAGGCCCAGGTGACGCCCTTGTGCGCGGCCATGGCGACCCCGGTGACGAGCTGGACGGGAAGGAACGCCGTGACCGTGAAGAGGCCGAACCGCCGCCCGACCGCGCTGAGCCCGCCTAAGGCGCCGCCCACCGTCAGCGCACCCGCGGCGGCCAGATACCAGCCGATGACGTGGCCGAACGGGCCGGGCAGCGCCCGTTTGAGCATCCCGGCCAGCACCGTGGCATGCCAGACGACCACCCCGACCACCGCCGCGGCTCCGGCCGCCGCCACCGGCCACGGTCCGACGGCCACGCCGTACAGCACGGCCACGGTCGCGGCGTTGTGCGTGGCCAGCCGGGTGATGCTCCACCGCCGCTCGGGCGCGCCGACGCGCAGCAGCGCCGCGGCGAAGTGCTCGGTCCCGCGATCGACGGGACCAAGTCCCCAGTGCGGCGTCGTGCACGTCGCCGTCCACCAGATCCGGCCCGGAGTTCGATGCGCGGATGCGCGCATGGCGGCCAACCGCGTCAGGACAGGTTCGAGGGGGAGCCGGCCGCTTACCGGCGGGAGCCCGCGGTCACGTCGTTGACCGGGCAACGGGCCGGTTGCCCCGTCAGCACCCGTACGGCCTCCTCGGCGGCGATGCGCCGCACGGTCGTGATGGCCTCCTCGGAGTAGTAGGCCGCGTGAGGCGTGACGATCACGTTGGGGAGCGTCAGGAGAGGATTGCGGGGGCGCCAGTCGCGTTGTTTCGCGGGCTCCTCCTCGAGGTCGTCCAGTGCCGCGCCGGCGATCCACCCTTCGGTGAGTGCCTGGTAGATGGCGCTGTCTTCCACGATGGGCCCTCGCGCGGTGTTGACGAGGATGGCGGTCGGCTTCATCCTGCGGAGGGTCGCACGGTCGAACATGTGGTGTGTCTGCGGGGTGAGCGGCGCCTGGATCACCAGGTAGTCGGCGCCCTCCAGGAGGCCGTCGAAGGACACCGGCCGCACTTGGTGCGATCGGATCTCGGAGTCGTCGAGGAACGGGTCGTGCGCCCAGACCTCGACGCCGAATGCTCTCGCGCGTTCGGCGATGAGCCGCGCGATGGCGCCGAAGGACAGCAGGCCGAAGACGCGTCCCTTCAGCCGCCAGATCGGCTCCCCACTCTGCCAGCGCCACTCGCCCTGCCGGGTCGCCCGGTCGTATTGGCAGATCTTGCGGACACCGGCGAGCCAGAGCGCGACGGCGTGATCGGCGACCTCGTCGGCGCACCAATCGTTCGGCGCGTTCGTGACCTGGATGCCCCGCCGGGTCGCGGCGGCGACGTCGACGATGTCCACGCCAGTGCCGTAGCGAGCGATCACCCGGCACCGGGTGAACGCGTCGATGGCGCGTGCGCCGACCCGCGCGTACTGGGTCAGGACCCCGTCGGCGTCCCGGCCTGTCTCGATCACCTCGTCCTCGCTCTTGCACTGTGCGGCGAGGAGCCGGAATCCGGCGCCCTCGACGATCGCGCGCTCGATGTCCACATCGCCGAAGTCGAAATCGGCGATCAGGACGGTGCCGCGGGGGTCAGTGCGAGTCACGGGGGATCCCCTTGGTGTGTACGAGATCCTGGTACGACACGGCGAGTTCCAGGCAGCCTCCGCCGTCCAACTGCCCGACCGTGGCGCGGTAGATCTCCTGCCACGGTGTCTGGTGGTGCAGTGCCGGCGGTGTGTGGTGAGCCCAGCGCGCGGCGATCTCCTCGTCCGGCAGGAGGACGTCGACGCGCGCCCTGTCCATGTCGATACGGATCCGGTCGCCGGTGCGCAGGATGGCGAGGTTGCCGCCGGCCGCGGCCTCGGGGCTGGCGTTGAGGATGGAGGGGGCGTCCGAGGTGCCGCTCTGCCGGCCGTCGCCGAGCGTGGGCAGGGCGGTGACGCCCCGCCGGATCAGCGCGGTGGGCACCTCCATGTTCACGACCTCGGCCGATCCCGGGTAGCCGATGGGCCCGGTGTAGCGGATGACGAGGATGCAGTCCTCGTCTATGCCGAGCTCGGGGTCCTCGATCCGGGCGTGGTAGTCCTCGGGCCCGTCGAAGACGACGGCGCGAAGGTCGAACACCTGCGGATCGTCCGGGTGCGGCAGGTGGCGGGCCCGGAAGCTGTCGCTGATGACCGAGATCTTCATGACTGCGGAGTCGAACAGGTTCCCGGTCATGACGAGGAGCCCTCCCCGCGCGGCGACAGGATCGTCGAAGGGACGGATGACCGCCGGGTCGGGGGCCGGGACATCCTCCAGGTTCTCGCCCACGGTGCGACCGGAGACCGTCACCGCGTCGCCGTGCAGGCGTCCCGCCTCCAGCAACGACCGCATGACCGCCGGGACGCCGCCGGCGAGGTGAAAGTCCTCGCCGAGGAACTCACCGGCGGGGGCGACGTTCGCGAGCACCGGGATGTCGGCTCCGACTCGTTGCCAATCCTGGTTGGACAGCGCCACCCCCACGTGCCGCGCGATGGCGTTGACGTGGATGGGCACGTTGGTCGAGGCGGCGATGGCCGACGCGACGACGATCGCGTTCTCGAAGGCCTGCCGGGTCATGATCGTGCGCGGAGTGAGGTCCTCGTGGACCAGCTCCACCGCTCGCAGGCCCGTTCGATAGGCCATCTGCGCCCGCTCCCGATAGGGGGCCGGGATCGCCGCGCACCCGGGCAGGGACATTCCCAGCGCCTCGGCCACACCGTTCATCGACAGCGCGGTGCCCATCGTGTTGCAGTGCCCGATGCTGGGCGCGGACGCGGCCACGCGGGCCATGAACTCGTCGTAGTCGATCTGCCCGCTGACGAGCAGCCGCCTCGACTGCCAGATCACCAGCCCCGAGCCCGACGAGCCTGTCCTTTTGCCCTCGTAGTAGCCGTTGAGCATCGGCCCGCCGGAGAGCACTATCGCCGGGATGTTCACGGTCGCCGCCGCGGTCAGGCACGCGGGCGTGGTCTTGTCGCAGCCTGTCGTCAGGACCACTCCGTCGAGTGGATACCCGTAGAGCACCTCGACCAGCCCGAGGTAGGCGAGGTTGCGGTCCAGCGCCGCGGTGGGTCGCTTGCCCGTCTCCTGGAGCGGATGGACGGGGAACTCGAGCGGGATGCCCCCGCCGTCGCGGATTCCGGCCTTGACCCGTTCGGCGAGGGCGAGGTGGTGCCGGTTGCAGGGCACGAGGTCGCTGCCCGTCTGGGCGATGCCGATGATCGGGCGGCCCGACTGAAGTTCCCCGGGAGTGAGGCCGTAGTTGAGGAAGCGCTCGAGATACAGAGCCGTCATCTGCGGGTTGCCCTTGTTGTCCCACCAGGCCTGGCTGCGTAGGGCTCCTGCGGTGCGCTTCGCCGTTGGCATCCCCATGTGCCGCCCCTCGAAAGACGTCCTTTACGGCACTTACCCGGCGCTCATCCAGGAAAAGCGCTCCGACGTGCGGAAATACGGCAAATGTGGACGCTTTCCTGCCTCGTGGAGCGATGGCCGGTTCACCGCGCGTCCTCCCGCCCGGAGACCGGCCCGCCCGATCCGGCCGGATACTCCCGGAGCGGAACGATGTCCTCTGACCAGGCCGACAGCACCGGCGTCAGGACCCGCCAGGACTCCTCCGCCTCGTCGCCGCGGATGGACAGGGCGGCGTTCCCGCTCAGCACGTCCAGCAGCACCTGGCCGTAGGCGGGCAGGTCCGGTGGCTCCGTCCGGGCGGTCAGCGTAAGCGGGACGAGGGTCCGGGCGTGGGAACCGACGCCCGTCAGATCCAGGGTCAAATCTTCCGGGTCGAGCCCGAATCGGAGCACGTTGGGCAGGACCTCCCCGCTGAGGCCCAAGGGCAGGTGGGGCACGTGCCGGAACCGCACCGCGATCTCCTTGCGGTCGTCTCCGAGCGCCTTGCCGCTGCGAAGCCTGAAGGTCGTTCCCGACCAGCGCCAGCTGTCCAGTTCCAGCTCCACCTCGGCGAAGGTCTCGGTGCGGTGCCCCGGGTCCACGCCTTCCTCGTCGACGTAGGCGGGAACCTCGCGGTCGCCGATCCGGCCGGCCGTGTAGCGTGCGCGGTGGGTGCGGCGGAGGATGTCCTCGCCGCTCGGGGGCCGCACCGAGCGCAGCACGTCGACCTTCCGGTCACGCAGATCGCGCTCGCCGAGGCTGATCGGCGGTTCCATGGCCACCAGGCACAGCAACTGCAGCAGGTGGTTCTGCACCATGTCCTTGAGCGCGCCGACCCCGTCGTAGTAGCCCGCCCTGCCTTCCAGCGCGAGGCGCTCATCCCAGACGATCTCTACCTCGGCGACGTGGGCGCTGTTCCAGATGGGTTCCAGCACACGGTTGGCCAGCCGGCTGCCGAGCACGTTCTGGACGGTCGTCATGGCCAGGAAATGGTCGACCCGGAACACCGCCTGCTCCGGCACGACGCCGTCCAGCAGCCGGTTCAGCCGCACCGCGCTGTCCAGATCTTCGCCGAACGGTTTCTCCAGGGCGATCCGGCTGCCCGCCGGCAGGCCCGCGTCGTGCAGCGCGGTGACCACGACGGGGAAGACGGCCGGGGGAAGGGCGAGATAGACGGCGACCGGCCCGTCGCCCGCGATGACCGACGCGACGTCGGCGGGGTCGGTGACATCGGCCCGCTGGTAACGGGCCGAGGCCACGACCGCCTTCCTCGCGTCGGCCGGCCAGGATCCCCCGTGCCGGTCGAGTTGGGCGGCCGCCCAGTGCCGGAACTGCTCGTCGTGCCAGTCCTGGCGTCCGACGCAGGTCAGCCGGAACCGGTCGTCGAGGCGTCCCGCCGCCCGCAGTGCGGCCAGCGCCGGCAACAGGTAGCGCGCGCTCAGGTCGCCCGTGGCGCCGAAGACGGCGAGGCGATGGATCATGCCGCGCCCGCGCTCGCCCGCGCGAGGTTCACGCCGCTGGTGATGATCCCTATGTGGCTGAACGCCTGCGGGAAGTTGCCCATGAACTCGCCCGTGGAAGGGTCGATCTGCTCGGAGAGCAGCCCGAGCGGGCTCGCCCGTGCGCACAGCGACGCATACAGCTCCTCGGCTTCTTCCCTCCTGCCCTGGCCGGTCAGGTTGTCGACGAGCCAGAAGCTGCACAGCAGGAAGGCGCCCTCGTCGCCGGCTATCCCATCGGGTGACTGATCATGCAGGTAGCGGTACAGCAGGCCACCGCCGGCCGCCAGGCGCTCCTTGACGGCCATGGTGGTGGCGACCATCCGCGGATGGTCGGCCGGGACGACGTGCCGCAGCGGAAGCGCGAGCAGGCTGGCGTCCAGGCTGCCGCCCCCTTGGAGATGCTCGCTCAGGGTCTGCGCGTCGTGGTCCCAGGACTGGTCGAGGATGATCTGGCGCACCTTGCGGGCCAGCGTCCGCCACTCCGCGATCGGCCCGGGCAGGCCGAGCCGCTCACCCATCGTCGCGGCCCGGTCGAGGGCCACCTGGCACATTCCCGCGGAGTAGGTGAACGCCCTGCCTTCGCCGCGCACCTCCCAGATGCCCTGATCCGGTTGCCGCCACGCCTTGCCCGCCGCGTCGGCCAGCCCGGCCAGGTCGGCCCACAGCGCGGGCTGAACCTCACCGCCGGAGCGCAGCCACTGGTAGGCGCAGTCCAGTATCTCGCCGTAGATGTCGTGCTGGCGCTGGTCGGCGGCGCCGTTGCCCCATCGCACCGGGGCGGAGCGCCGGTAACCTTCCAGCTCGGGGTCCTCGACCTCGTCGGGCACCGGTCTGCCGCCGAGCTCGTACATGATGCGCGGCCGCCGGCTCTGCTCGAAGGCGTCGAGAACCCAGCCGAGGAAGGCATCGGCCTCGTTGCAGAAGCCGATGCGGCGCATGGCGAACACGCCGAAGGCCGCGTCGCGGATCCAGGCGTAGCGGTAATCCCAGTTACGAACCCCGCCGATGGGCGCGGGCAACGAGGACGTAGGCGCCGCGACCAGCGAGCCGTTGACCCAGTCGTCGCACAGTTTCAGCGTGATCGCGGCGCGCCGGACCAGCGGTTCCTCGGGACCGCGGTAGCTGAACTGCGTCATCCAGCGGCGCCACGCGTCGGCGGTTTCCCGCAGCATCGCCTCGGCGTCGAACCGGTGGTGACGGTGGAAACGCCCCCAGGACAGCACCAGATCAAGGCGATCACCCTGCTCCAGGTCATGGATGCTGCACAGGCCGGTCAGGGGACGATTGGAGCGCAGGTGCAGCCGCAGGTCCGGCCGCCGGGACACCCGTACCTCCAGGCCGCTGAACAGGGCCCGGGCCTGCCCGCCGCCGCGCGGCCTCAGATCCACCCGCAGGCGGACGTTCCCGGCCACGACGACGGCTGAACGGACGAGCTCCGCGCGGTCGACGGGAGCGTCGTCGGTGAGATCGGCGCCTGAGCGCAGGACCAGCGCATCGGTGACCCGGACCAGGCCGGTGGAGCTCCGCGACTCGGTCACCAGCACCCCGGTGTTGGGCTCATAGCGCTGCCGGGCCTCCACCAGATCTTCCGGCGCAACGGTGAAGTGTCCGCCTCGCGCGTGATCGAGCAAGCCGCAGAACAGCGGTTCGGAGTCGAAACGGGGAAGGCACATCCATGGGATGGAACCGTTCAGACCGACCAGCGCCGCCGTCGATCCGTCCCCGATGAGGCCGAGATCTTCCAGCGGCGGATAACCGTCACGCATGCGAACCGGCCGGAATGCCGGATCGAGATCAAGCATGTCGCCTCGTCCTTCGCCGGATGACTGATGTCGGATGCCCGGGAGTGCTCACGTGCCCTCGGGGGAGGGCGCCCGGATGGGTACGGCCCCGGCCATGAGCTCGTCGATTCGCGCGAGGTCCTTCTCGTCCAGACGGACGTCCAGGGCGCTGACGGTCTCGGCGAGGTGTGCGGGGCGGCGGGAGCCGACGATGGCGACCTGGACCGCGGGGTGGGCCAGCACCCACGCCACGGCGATCTGCCCGACCGTGGCGCCCCGCTCCTCGGCGAAGCGGCGGAGTTCGCCGACCGCCTCCAGGTTGCGGCGGAAGGTGCCGCCGGTGAAGTCGGGACTGGCCGACCGCCAGTCGTTCGCGGGGAAGGTGGTCTTCTCGTCGAACCCGCCTCCCAGAAGCCCGTGCGCGAGGGGCCCGTACGCGAGCACGCCCATATCGTGCTCGGCGGCATAGGGGAGTACTTCGGCCTCGATGTCCCGATGGAACAGGTGGTAGGGCGGCTGCAGTACCTCGACCTGCCGTTCGGCCGAGAACGCGCGCATCTGCTCGGTGTCGAAGTTGGAGACGCCGACATGGTGGACGAGCCCCTCGTCGACCATGTTCCACAGGGCCGCCGCCGTCTCCTGCGGCGGGGTCCTCGGGTCCGGCCAGTGGACCTGATAAATGTCGATGTGGTCGACTCCCAGCGCGGTCAGGCTCTCCTCCACGCCCTGGCGGAGCCACGCGGGGCTGGAGTCACGCACCAGCTTCTCGCCGTCCATGCGGAGCCCGCCCTTGGTGGCGATGACCACCTGATCCGTTTCGCCTTCCAGCGCCCTGCCGAGCAGTCGCTCCGCGGTCCCGAACCCGTATCCCTGTGCGGTGTCGAAGATGTTGATGCCCAGTTCGCGGGCGTGGTGGATGCTGTCGATCGCCGATCGCTCCTCGATCTCGCCCCACTCCCCGCCGAACTGCCAGGTGCCGTAAGCGATAGGAGTGACCTGGAGTCGCGTGCGGCCAAGCTTTACCGTCTCCATCTGCCGCCCCTTGGAAGACGTCCCCTGAAGGTCACCTGGCCACCTACCCGGCGCTCATTCACGGAATTCGCCCTGACATGCGGAAATACGGCAAAGCCGATGCCTCCCCCCGTACGCGGGAGCGGCTGTTCGACGGGCCCGCGCCGGACCGCCGTTGTTTCTCCGAGTTCCCCGGGTCGGATGATGAGTAGCCCCTGTGTGATGGATCGTTCCATCGTCGGCTCGCCCCTGACGCGCCGGTCTGCACGAATGGCCGTACGTCCCTGCGGATTGACTGCGAGGGGCCGGCGTATTCGGCCGAGAGGCGCGAAACTCCTGGTCAGGCCGCTTATCGGCAGTACGTGCGGCGCATTTGGGCAAGCGCCGGTGCCCGCTTCTTGGCCACTGATACGCTTTACGCCTTTCGGTAACTCTGAGCATTTACGGGGCAAGAGTGACGACGGGGCCTGGTTATCACCAGCAGTATCCGCCTCAGCCGCCGCCGCAGTGGCAGTCCGCACCTCCCCCTCCACCTCCGCCTTCACCGCAGTGGCAGTACGGCCCTCCACCACAGCAGTGGCAGTCTCCACCGCAGCAGTGGCAGCCTCCGCCTCCGCCTCCCCCTCCTGCGCCCGGACGCAGGACCGGGCTGTGGGTGACGCTGGGCATCGTGTCCCTCGTCCTCGTCGTCGCGGTGGGTGCGGGTGTGGGCCTCGTCCTGCGGGGCGGCGGCTCCGGCGACGACTCCACGGGCGACGCCGCCACCGACCCGAACACGGTCGTCGTGAAGGACGACGAGATCACCAAGCTGGTCCAGGCGCACAGCAGGGCGCTGGCCTCGGGTGACGCCAAGGCGTTCACCTCGATCTTCGACCAGAAGAACGCCTCTCTGGTCCGCGACCAGGCGAGAGTCTTCGCCAACCTGCGCAAGATGCCGCTGGCCGAGAAGTCCTATCAGGTGTTGCGCCGCCAGGGCCGGGCTCAGGACAGTTTCGGGCGGGGCGTGAAGTTCACGCAGGACGTCGCGTTCGTCCACCGGTTCGCCGGCATCGACCTGCGCCCCGTGTCCGAGTGGTACCGCTGGACCATCGAGAAGGCGTCGCCGAAAGCGCCCCTCGTCGTGACGAAGGTGGAGGGCGCGCCGCCGACGATCAGCGGCGAGGCGTCGAAGACCATGTACTTCCCCGGGCCGTGGGACATCTGGCCGAGCATCGTGGTGGAGAAGGCGGGCGACAGCCTGGTCCTCGCGCGGCCGAAGGACGCCGCCCTGGCCCGGCGGGTCGCGCCCACCGTCTCCGCCGCCGCCGCGAGCGATCTCGCCTTCTGGCAGAAGAACGGCGATCCGGACGCGGCGGTGCCGACCGGGTTCGTGGTGGCGCTGGTCGAGGGGAAGGCCCAGCTCGGCAAGCTGTTCCGTACGGCCAAGGCGAACGAGGCCGGCGTTTCGATCCCGATGCCGAGCTGGGGGATCGCGAGCGACACCGTGAAGATCGGCGGCACTCGCGTCGTTATGGACACGACGTCGGAGTTCTTCAGCAACGAGCAGGGGATCATGGAGATCTCCGAGCACGAGCTCGCGCACTCGCTCGTCGCCGGGCTCGACAGCGCACAGTTCGCTCTGTTCGGCCGGGCGAACTGGATCACCGAGGGCTTCGCCGAGTACGTCGCCGGCCGTGACCGGCCGATCAACGCGAGCCGGCGTTTCGGCGAGGGCCGCGCCTACGTGGCAGGGCAGCTCGCCATGCCGTTCGACGGGAAGCTGCCGACCAACGCCCTCTGGGACTTCAAGCAGATGACCAGCGTCAACTACCTCATGGGGCATCTGGCCATGCGGTTCGCCGCCCAGAAGTACGGCGAGCGGAAGCTGGTAGAGGGCGTGATCGCGGCTTACCGGGCGCCGGGCGACGACAGCGAGGCCGCCCTGTTCCAGGCGCTCGGCGTGACGAGGGCGGACTTCGAGCGGCAGTGGGCGGGCTACGTCCGCGCCCAGCTCGCGTGATCGGGGGACAGGCATGACGGATCAGCACACCGGGAACCCCTACGGCGGGTCCACTCCGCCCTCGCCGTACCCCTACGGCCCGGGCCGATCGCCCTACGGCGGACAGGAACAGCCGCACCTCGCCCTGGGACAGCCCGGCGACGCCGGGAGTTGGAGCCACCAGCCCGCACCCAATCAGCCGGGCTATGGCCAGGCCGCACCCGGCCAGCCTGCGTACGGGCAGCCGGCGTACGGGCAGCCGGGTGGTCAGGGGCAGTGGGGTGGACCCGCGTCGCAGGGGCAGGGCGGGCCGGGTCCGCAGGCCCCGGCCCCTCCGGCGTACGGCCCGCCCGGCCAGACCTCGCCGTGGGGTCCCGGCGCGCCCGCGCCGTACGGCCGGCCGGGCCAGGGCGGACCGGGCCAGGGCCAGCCGGCGCCGGACCAGCCGGGTCAGGGATATCCGGGCTCGCCCTATCCGCAGCCCTGGGGGCAGCCGCAGCCGGGCCAGGCGGCTCCGGCCCCCGCGTCACCCGGGCAGGGGCAGACGCCCTGGTATCCGGGCCAGCAGGGCTACCCCGGTCAGCAGGGCTACGCCGGTCAGCAGGGAGGCTACCCCGGCCAGGGCTATGCCGCTCCGGGGCAGCCCGTCCAGGGGCATCCGCCGCAGCGGCAGGCACCGGGCGGCAAGGGCAGGACGGCCCTGTTCGTCGTGCTCGGGCTGGTGGTGCTGCTGGCGGTGGGCGCGGGGACCGCCTGGTTCGTCGCGGGCGGCGGTTCCGGCACCGAATCCGGCGGGGGCGCGGGGGAATGGTCCGTCCCGCTCGCGAGTGCCGACAGCATGGACTTCACCCAGGGGCTCTCGTTCGCGGGCTGGCTGACCGACAAGACGGTGATCCGGGTGCAGCGGGACGGGGTGCTCGCCTACGACCTGGCCTCGGGCAAGCGCGCCTGGGGCACCCCCTCGCCCGGCGACCAGCTCTGCGGCGCCACCGCCGGCCTGACGAACGGCAAGGGCGCCGTGGCGTACGGCAGCGACCAGCTGTGCGACCACCTGGCCGGCGTCGACGCGACGACAGGAAAGATCACCTGGAAGATCAAGATTCCGGCGGAGAAGTCCCGGCTGGCCAACGCGCTCACGGTGCCCCGGATCATGGACGCGGGCGACGTCGCCGTGGTGTACGCGAACGACGTCTTGTCCGGCTACCGCCTGTCGGACGGCGCGAAGCAGTGGACGGCCCGGTTGGCCGAGGGCTGCCACATCAAGGATGTGAACACGGCGGCCACCCGGGTGGCCCTGCTCCTCGACTGCAGCTTCGAGGGCTCGGGCAACTTCGTGCAGGCGCTCGACCCGAAGAGCGGCAGGGCCGTATGGCGATACAAGATGGGTGATCTCAGCCTGATGAGCCTGGTGCTGTCGGCCGACCCGCTGGTCGTCCGGCAGGAGGAGGGCGACAAGAGCACCTTCCTCGCTCTCGACGACCGAGGCGGAAAGCTCAGCGAGTTCACGACCGGCAAGGTGGACATGCTCGCCATGAACACGGTCGCGTTCGTGGACGGGATGTTCGAGCAGCGTCGCTACGCCGTGCACGGCGACCGCCTCTACCTCACGACCTTCCCCGAGAACGTGCCGGGCAAGGCGCGATCGAGCGACAAGGCGCTCGCCTTCGACCTCAAGACCGGCAAGAAGCTGTGGGAGTCGTCCGGCACCCGGCCCACGATGCTGAATCTCGTCCGCGCCGACGACCACGGGCTGCTCGCCCTGGAGGTCGGCGACTGGCGCGACCTGTCTCCCCGGCTCGTCCGTCTGGACGCGGCGACCGGTAAGGCGGCGGAGGTGGCGGAGCTGCCTCAGAAGTACGGCACCGAGGGGGACGACGCGCGGGTCTTCGAGCGGAACGGCGCCGTCGTCATCGTGCCGTGGACGTCGGTCGCGGTGAAGCACGCGGTCGTCTACGTCGACACCAAGGAGGGCTGACCGGGGGACCGGCGGCGGGGCCTGCCGTCCGAGACCGCGATGCGCCGGCCGTCGCTCTGCCACCCGAGGTCGTCGTCGAGTTGCTCGCGGACGACGACTGGCAGGTGGTGCAGGCGGCCGGCACCAACCCGTCACTGCCGCTCACGGTGATGTCGGCGCTGGTGTCCTCGCCCGGCCGGGTGGGCGGTTGATTCCTGTGCAGTACGACAGGACACGAGGTCCCGCCCGGTGATCGGACGGGACCTCGCCGGCTCCTTCAGGTCACGGGCTGGTGCAGGTGGCCGTCGGGGTGGCGGCCGATCCGTTGCCGATGAAGCCGAAGGTCGTGGTCGCGTTGGCCGCGAGCGAGCCGTTCCACGACTCGTTGCGCACCGTCACGGCCGAGCCGGAGCCGGAGCGCACGCCTCCCCACAACTGGGTGATGGTCTGCGAACCGGGCCAGGTCCAGTTCACGGTCCAGCCGTTGACGGCGGAGCTGCCCGCGCGCACCGTGACCTCACCCTGGAAGCCGCCGGACCAGGAGTTCACCACCCGGAACGTCGCCGAGCAGGCGCCGGACACTCCGCCGGACGGCGAAGGGCTCGGGCTCGGGCTGGGTGACGGACTGGGCGACGGACTGGGGCTGGGCGAGCGGCTCGGGCTCACACTGGGCGAGGGGCTCGCACTGGGCGAGGGGCTGGGGCTGGGCGACGTGACCGCACCGCCCCACCCCGCCGTCGAGTCCAGCCAGGCCGCGCGGCGCAGCGCCCAGTCGCGCAGGTACTGCACCTGGCCCTGCCAGGTGGACGCGGTCGGGGTGTTGAAGAAGCCGATGGTGCGCGTCGTGAGGTTCGGCCAGCGCTGGAAGTTGCGCTGGGCGGCGTTGGTCAGCGGCTGGGCGAGCGCGTCGATTCTGCTCTGCAGCGCGGCGTCGGACAGCACGCCGCGGCGCAGCGTCTGCCAGCGCGCCCTGACCTGGTCGGCGAAGGCCGGGTCCCGCATGAGCTGGGTGAACCAGTCGTTGGCGATCGGCTGCCGGGTCTGCTGATACTGCCAGCCCGCGGTCTGGTCGTTCTGGAAGAACCCGCCCACGCCGAACGTGAGGTCGTAGTCCCACAGCGGACCGGCGAAGATCTTCGTGTCCCGGTCCTTGTAGAAGTAGGCGCTGCGGTAGTTGGCGTCCATGTTCCGGCTCAGCTCGTAGACGATCAACTGGTCGACGAAGGAGTTCACGTCGATGTACGCCCGATAGCCGGTGTTCGGGTCGGCGAAGTTCTGCGAGTGCAGCACGTTGTGGAATTCCTGGATGTAGCTTCGCAGCCAGTCCTTCTGCTGCGGCTGCAGCGGCGAGGGGTCGACCACTTCGAGGTAGCTCCAGCAGGTGGCCGACGATCCACTGCACGGCAGCGTCGGCTCCTCCGCGGCCATCCACTCGAACTTCCAGATGTACCCGCCCGTGAGCTTCGGCAGGGTCGTGTCGTCCTCGTGCAGCTTCTTGAGGTCGAGACGGTCCTTCGAGTTCTTGATCGTCTCGACGAGCATGTAGACGCCCATGTAGTCGTCGGCCCCCACCGGACCGGCGTCGGTGTTGAGGTAGAGCTCCACGAACCGATACCGGGGAACCTTCAGCCCCATCTCCTTGCCCAGGTCAAAGACCAGGGCCTCGCGGATCAGCGACTTGTCGGGGAACGGCCCGCGCAGCACCCAGTCGGAGTCGGCGGGCATCCCCAGCACCGGGTAGTCGGCGTCGTCGTTGTCGTTGTCCCAGAACTCGAGGCGATACGGCGCCTTCTCGTACGAGGCCGACGACTGCCCCCGCAGGTGGAATCCGGCGCGGGTGGCGACCACAGGAGCCGCGGCCAGCGACGTCGTCGCACCGCCGCCTGGTTCGAAGATCATGGTGGCGGCGTCGAGATAATCCCTGCCGGGCTTGCCCTTGCCGTACGAGTCGAGCAGGACCAGCGGCAGGTCATGGGCCGTGGTGGTGGCGGTGGCGGCGTACAGGGCCGTTCCGGGCTTCCCGGACGCCGTGCCCCCCACGAAGGCCTGGGCGCGCAGCTGGGTCGTGCGGGTGAGCTGCAGCGGCTGGCCACCGTAGAGCGCCGACTGCGCGGTGGGCGGCGTTCCGTCGGTGGTGTAGCGGATCTGCGCGCCGCTGACCGCGGTGCTCAGCGACACCGACACCTGTCCCTGGAAGGTGCCGCTGGGCACGGAGAAGACGATGTCGCCGGTCAGGTCGTCCGCCGCTGCGGACGCCGCGGCGGCGTCGGCGGTCGCGAACGCCGTCGCGGCGGTGCTCGCGGCGCGGCCGGCCGGTCCGGCGGCCGCCGACGACGGGTACGCGTTGAGGGGCCCGGCGAGGAACCCGGTGAGGAGCCCGGTGAAGAGCGTGGCGGCGACCGCGGTCCTCGTGACGCGGTGGGCCGCCGTGACGCCGGTGCTGCGGAGCGTCAGACGCACGATGCCTCCTGTTCGGGGCGGTGGGAGATGTCCGGCGCCGGATCCATCGGCGACACGGCGTCGCGGAAGTGGCGGCGCAGCGTCCGCCGCCACGGCGCGTCGGGCAGGTCGGGGCGGAGCGCGGCCAGGCCGGTGGCGTACTTGGAGATGCGGGCGGGTCTCATCCCGGCCCGCCACAGCATGCGGTCGACCGTCGTGGCGGCCGAGGCGCTCTTGGTCTCGACCACGGCGAGGCCGGGCAGCCGCAGCGCGGAGTCGCCGTGCCGCCAGGCGAGTCCGGTGTCGAGGGTGACCCGGCTCGCGGTGTCCGGCAGCAGCAGGGTGGCGCGGTGGTAGTCGGTCACCAGGACCGGGGCGAGGGAGCTTCGGGCGGCGGGGCCGATCGACTCGCGGGCGAGTGCCTCGTCGACGAAGTCGCGCCCGGGGGCGACCGTGCCGCAGTCCCGCGGATCGTAGGGCAGGCGGTGTTTGGTGATGCTGCCCCGCGCGCCACTGATCTTGACCTCGAGCCAGCACTGGGCGGAGTCGAGATAGGTGCGGGTGCGCACCTTGAAACGCCGGCGCCTGCGATAGGCCGCGCAGTGGTAGCTGGACAGCTGAGGGGTGTCGAAATACACCGACTGGTAGCGGAAAGTGCGTTCGCCGTCGATGTCCAGCACCTGGGCGTACGGCACGAGCCGTTCCAGCAGAAGGGGCAGCGTCTCCGCCGGGACCAGATACTTGCGGTCCACCCTGGTCTGCAACGCGGCCCGGTCGACCAGCTCGCCGAGCCCGACGGGGGCCAGCCGCGCCAGGGCAGGCCCGATCGGCATCGTGGTCATCGGCGCGCTCCGGCGTGTGCGGGCGCCTCGGGTTCGGCGGTCAGCGCCCGATCGGTCAGCGCGTACCGGACGTCGACCACGGTGGTCTCGTTGACCAGGTCGAGCCGTTGGACGGTGACGGCGTGCACCCGGGCGTCGAGGAGTTGCTCCAGGTGCGCGACGAGCGCGACATGGTCGGTGAAGGCCGATTCGAGCACCAGGATCTGGTGCCGGTAGTGGCGGAACAGCCGCCGGTGGTCGCCGAAGAACATCACCGCGAGGATGAGCGCCATCATGCCGCCGCTGAGCCAGACCGAGCTGGTGCTCACCGCGCCGAGGATGCCCAGGGCGAGGGCCGAGAAGTAGTAGGCGACCTCGTGCTGGTCGAGTTCGGTCGAGCGCAGGCGGATGATGGACAGCACACCGAACAACGCCATCCCCAGCCCGAGCCCGGCGCCGACGTTGCTCGCGCTCAGCGCGCTCGCCACCGCGAGGACGCCGATGTTGACCCCCAGGTAGGAGACGACCAGGTCGCGTCGGCGGTGTCGTGGGAAATAGAGCCCGAAGACGAGCAATGCCACCGCGCAGATGTCGATCGCGAACAGGACGAGCTGTGCCAACACGTTCGTTCCTCCTGAGTCGCCGCCGGGGTGGGCAGGGCACCGCCCGCTTCTCCACACAGGCCTGTCGAAACTTTCGGATACAGAGAGAAACTTTCGGGAACTCGTGCGGAACAATAGGTGAATCACAGGTGTCGAGTCAACGAACATCTGATACGCGATCGTGTCAGAAACGGGAGAAGCCTCCTGGTTGACCTTGACAAAGGCATGTAGACCGTCGGTTCGCCGAGAGTGAAGGGCGTGCCGCGGCGGGACGCATCCCGGTGAAAGTTTCACCTTTCCGGCTCGGGAAATCGGGTGCCTCTGATTACCGGATGGCCGGCGTCGGAGCCGCCCGCCGGTGACCGCCGCCCCCCGCGCCCGCGTCGTGGTGGTGTGGCCGCGAACCCGGCCCTGCGCACGGAACCTGTGAGCGCGAGATGGGCCCCGCGTCGCCGAAACGCCACCGCAAACGCGAGACGGCCGATCCCGCCGCGAGGGCGGGATCCCGGCCCTCACCCCGCGAATGCCTTTCTCCCTGCCGGCCTATAGGCCTGTGGCGTCGAGTTCGCCGGCCCTCCGCATATCGGCGCGAGCCGCGGATGGCGGCTGTTCGAAGGACGTCCGCGGCGCGAAACAAAACACGCTCGACGGAGGCCGATCCTCCGGCGCCCTCTCCCCGCACCTCGGGCGTCACGTGCGGGTGCGGAAAATCACCGCCGCGTTTTCCGTACGTGCGGAGAAAGCCGTCGATCAGTGGTTGACAGCCTCACATTCACCCCGCAGACTTACTGAAACTTTGCAGTCAGCGGCTGTTCGGGGGGCGTCGCGTACTGCCGAAAGACGGCCCGGAGAAAAGGACGCGTTTTCGTTTCCCGATCGTCCGCGGCTGAGAAAGGTTCAGCATGTCTTCAGGAGGCACGTCCCCCTCCACTGCCTCTGTCCTCGGGAAACGCGTTCTCACGCTGGCGCTGGGCGTCGGTCTTCTGGGAGGCCTCGGCATTCCGGCCGCCGGCGCCGGTGTCGCCGCCACGGCGGACTCCCAGGCGATCGCCCGGCAGCAGGCGCCGAGCCTGCCGAGCGGACGGACCGCATACCGGACGATCACGGACTACAACGACGAGATGCTGGCGCTGAGCGCCCGGCACCCCGGCCTGGTCAAGCACATCACGCTGCCGCACAAGACCCGCCAGGGCCGGGAGGTGTACGGCATCGAGGTCACCCACGACGTCGACGCCGCCGACGGCAAGCCGGTGTTGCTGATGATGGGCGTCCACCACGGCAACGAATGGCCCTCCGGCGAGCACACGATGGAGTTCGCCTACGACCTGATCGGCAACGACGGCAAGGACCCCGAGGTCACGCGCCTGCTCGACAAGGCGCGGGTCATCTTCGTCCCGGTCGTCAACGTCGACGGGTTCGTCATCAACCGGCGTACGAGCTGCGGCCTGTCCCCGACGTGCGCGAGCAGCGCCGGGGTCGACATCAACCGCAACTACCCCTTCGGCTGGGGCAGCAACGCCGGATCCAACGCGACGACCCGGGGCCCGGGGCCCGGCTCCGAGCCCGAAGTGCAGAACATCATGGACCTGACCAAGAACAACCAGGTCACCGTCCTGATCACGAACCACACCTCCGGTCACACCGTCCTCCGCCCGCCGCTGGAGAAGCGCGCGGGCGACACCCCGGACGAGGCCGTCTACGCCGCCCTGACCGACGCGATCACGGCCGAGAACGGCTACACGGGCATGAAGTCGGGCTTCGACTACGAGACGACCGGCGAGACCCCCGACTGGTCGTACTACGCGACCCGCGGCCTCGGGTTCACCTTCGAGATCATGAAGACCCAGTCGACCACGAACACCTACTCCGAGGTGATCGAGGACTACACGGGCACCGGTCGCTACGAGGGCAAGTCGAACCGCGAGGCGTTCATGGTTGCCCTGGAGTACGCGGCCGATCCGGCCGGGCACTCCGTCATCACCGGCAAGGCGCCGAAGGGCGCGGTCCTGAAGATCACCAAGGACTTCGACCTGTGGACCGCGCCGATCCGGCAGGCCGGCAACGTCGTCGATCCGCCCCAGAAGGTTCCCACCCACCTGGAGTCGACGCTGGTCACCCCGGCCAACGGCACGTTCGCCTGGCACGTCAACCCGTCCGTACGGCCGGCCCCGGCCTACACCGAGACCGGCGTCGTCGCCACCGGGCCGGGCAAATTCGTCAAGGAGAGCTGGACGCTCACCTGCGCCCGCCCGACCGGCGAGGTTCTCGAGACGGTGCACGTGACCGTCGACCGGGGCGAGCGGGTCGATGTGCGGCTGCAGGAGTGCAAGACGAGGTTCAACGGCAACGGCCCGAAGAACTGACCGACATCACGACGCGGTGTAGCCGGGCGGTCCCCACGGGGGCCGCCCGGCGGCGTTGCATCCGGCAGGCGCTTCGCGATTCACGAGTGAGGCGACCGGTCTGGGGGCCGGGTCCGTCACTCCACGAAGAAGGGAAGTGTTCCAGGATGAGGCACGTCCCAGAGTCCGGCCGGTCGCTCGCCGTGCTGGACGCCGCCCGGATCGTCGCGAACCTGCGGACGCTCTTCGACGGCCACCGCCTCTCGCCGTCACAACGCCGGATCGCGCGCTACCTGCTGGACAACGCGCAGGAGGCCGTCTTCTTCACCAGCGCGGACCTCGCCGGGCGCGTCGGCGTCAGCCAGCCGTCGGTCACCCGCTTCGCCGCCGCGCTCGGGTTCCGCGGGTTCCCGGAGTTCCGGGAGGCGCTGCGCACGTCCGTGTTCGGCGATCGGCCGTCGCCCGCGACGGACGATCGTTTCAACGAGATCCAGGAACTGGTCAACTCCGAGATCCGCGACCTCGAACGGCTGCGCGACGGCCTGGCCGATCCCGGCCAGCTCCGGCGGGTGGCGGGCCGGCTGGCCGGGTCGAGCCCGCTGCTGGTCATGGGCCTGCGGATCTCCGCGCCGCTGGCGCATCTGTTCGGCTACCTCGCCGAGAAGGTGCTCCCGGACGTACGCGTGCTGGACGTGCCGGGCTCGATCCTGGAAGACCGGCTGAGCAGGGCGGCGGAGTCGGGTGCAACATGGGTGCTCGCCATCGGCCTGCCGCGCTATCCGCGTGAGCTGGAGCAGGGCCTCGTCTGGGCGCGGCGGGTCCGGCTGAAGGTCGCCCTCGTCACCGACCAGCCGGTGGGCCGGCTCACCGACCTCGCGGACGAGGTGCTGATCGCCCCGGTGAGCTCGGGCTTCGCGTTCGACTCCCAGGCCGGCCCGACGGTCCTGTGCACCGCGCTGCTGCACACCATGCTGGACACCCTCGCCGCCGAGGGACAGGCCCGGCTGGAGGCGTTCGACGACAGGGCCGCGGAGCGTCAAATCTTCTTCGCCGGCTGACGGGTGAGGGCGTCGAGCAGACCGGGGAACACCTCGTCCATCTCGGCGCGGCGCAGGGAGTTCATCCGCGACGTCCCGACGTAGTACTGCCGGATCAGGCCCGCCTCCCGCAGCACGTTGAAGTGGTGGGTGGCGGTGGACTTGCTGACCGGGATGTCGAAGCCCCCGCAGGGGAGGTCCGTGCCGGAGGCGTCGAGCTGCGTGACGATGCTCCGGCGCACCGGATCGACGAGCGCCTCCAGCACCTGCTGGAGGTCGCACTGCGACACCTCTGGATGTGGCGGCGTTCGTCCCATGGCCCCCATAGTATGACAATCGTCGAAGTTTGACAGCGATCGTACTTTGGCCGCAGAGTGGACCCCGATCACGACGAGCGGAGGACGGCGACATGGCGAAGACGGTGCGGTTCCACGAGATCGGCGGGCCCGAGGTGCTGCGGCTGGACGACCTGGAGCCGGGCGACCCGGGGCCGGGCGAGGTGCGGATCCGGGTGGAGGCGATCGGCCTCAACAGGGCCGAGATCCTGTTCCGGCACGACCGCTACATCGAGCCGGTGAAGCAGCTGCCCGCCAGGCTCGGCACCGAGGCCGCCGGTGTGGTGGAGGCGATCGGCCCGGAGGTGGCCGAGTTCGCGGAGGGTCAGCCGGTCAGCGTCCTGCCGGGCTTCTTCTCGCAGAACGACTACGGCGTCTACGCCGAGCAGGCGGTCGTGCCGGCGTCCGCGCTCCTGTCCCGCCCCGACGGGATGGACGCGATCACCGGTGCGGCGGTGTGGATGCCCTACCTCACGGCCTACGGCGCGATGGCCGAGGTGGCCGGGCTGCGCCCGGGTGACGTGGCGGTGATCACCGCGGCGTCCAGCAGCGTCGGCCTGGCCGCGATCCACACGGCCAACCGCATCGGGGCCACGCCGATCGCCGTCACCCGCACCCCTGCCAAGAGGCGGCGGCTGATCGAGGAGGGCGCGGCCGAGGTCGTCGTCTCCGACGAGGAGGACGTCGCGGGGCGCGTGCTGGAGCTGACCGACGGCAGGGGCGCCGAGTACGTCTTCGACGCCGTCGCCGGGCCCGGCGTGACGGAACTGGCCAGGGCCGTCGCCCCTGACGGCACGTTGCTGCTGTGGGGCGCCCAGAGCGGGCAGCCGACGCCCTATCCGGGGTTCGACCTGGGCATGCCCGCGCTGAACATGCGTACGTTCACGGTGCTGGAGATCACCAAGGACCCGGGGCGGCTGCGCCGCGCCGTCGCCTTCGTGGCCTCGGGCCTGCGCACGGGCGCCTTCCGCCCGGTGGTGGACCGCCTGTTCCCGCTGGAGGAGGTCGTGGAGGCCCATCGGCACATGGAGTCCGGCGCCCAGGTCGGCAAGATCGTCCTCACCGTGTAGCAGACCGTGCAGCAGTGAGCGTGGCGACGTGGGGCGACCCATCGCGCACGGTGCCCGGCTACAGCATGGGCGAACCCTTCGGCGGCACGCCCGCCTATCGTCGGGAGTTCGCACGGGGTGACACTCCGGTCGGCCCGGAAGACTTCGACGACTGGGTCGTCCGCACCGTGCTCAACCCGGAGACGCCTCTGTTCCGCGAGGCCCGCTACCTCCTGGCCGAGGAGCCTGACCTGCGTGACAGCGCCCTGTATCTGTCCGTCCTGGCGGCCGTCGCCGACGGCAACGCCACGCGCGGCGGGATGGCCGGCTACCTGGAACGCAAGGCGACGGACATCGCGCACCCCATCAACGTCCTCGAAGACGCCGGCCTGCTGCATCGCGATTCGGACGCCTTCCGGGACAACCGCGCCACCTACCGCATCTCCGAGCCGTTGATCCGCTTCTATCACGCCATCATGCGGCCGGTCTGGGACCAGCTCGAGCGACCGGGCAGTGCCGCCCGGGTCTGGCAGGCCAGCCGCCGCCGCTTCGTCGGCAACGTCCTCGGTCCGCACTTCGAGCAGATCTGCCGTGAGTGGGCGCTGCACCACGCCGGGCATCGCTGACGGCGGCAAACCGCCGCTTCTGGCCATCGGCGAAGCCAAATGGAACGACGCGATGGGAATCGCACACATCGAACGTCTCCGGCACATCCGCGACCTGATCGCCGGGTCCGGCCGTTACGACACCACGGGCACCCGTCTCATCTGCTTCAGTGGCACGGGATTCGGCGACAGGGCGCTGGCGCAGGAGGCTGCCTCGCCTGATGTGCACCTGATCGGCCTGCCGGCTCTGTACGGCCGGGCCTGACGCGGCCGGCCGCCGCATCACGTACTCGGTCGCCGGACATCTCCGGACCGTCGATAGGGTCCCCCTTGGGTAGGGCGCCGACGAGAGGATTCGTGAGCGTGGTGGAGCGGGCCGACGGGGCAGGGTTGCACGAGGCAGGGCTGCACGAGGTGGTGCCGGGGATCTTCGCCTGGGTGCAGCCGGACGGCACCTGGTGGGTGAACAACGCCGGAGCCGTGGCAGGGGACGACGGCGTCCTGATCGTCGACACCTGCGCGACCGAGGCGCGCACCCGGCGGTTCCTCGGCGCGGTCGCCGAGGCGACCGGCGACGCCCCGGTCCGGATGGCGGTGAACACCCACCAGCACGGGGACCACTGCTACGGCAACAGCCTGCTCCCGAAGGACACGATCGTCCTCGGGCACGCGGCGATGAGAGAGGCGTTGCTGGCCGATCCGATCATCGACGGCTGCCCGCCGGTGTGGACGCCGGTGCCCGACTGGGGACACGTGACGCGCCGCCCGCCGTCGGTGGTGTTCACGTCCGAGTTGACCGTCCATCTCGGGGCGCGCCGCGTCGAGTTGCGGCACCCCGGCCACGCCGCCCACACCCCCGGGGACGTGGTGGCGTGGCTGCCCGGCGAACGGGTGCTGTTCGCCGGAGACCTGCTGTTCAACGGGCTCACGCCGCTGGTGCTCATGGGGTCCCTTGAGGGGGCGTTGCGGTCGCTGGACTGGCTGGCGGCCTTCGAACCCGAGCACGTCGTGCCGGGGCACGGGCCGCTCGCCACCGCCGCCGAACTGCCGGAGGTTCTGGCCGCGCACGAGCGGTACTACCGCTTCGTCCTCGACACCGCCCGGGCGGGACGTGAGAACGGGCTCACCCCGCTGGCCGCCGCGCAGGCGGCCGGCCTGGGCGAGTTCGCCGGATGGGCGGACGCCGAGCGCCTGGTGCTCAACCTGCACCGCGCCTACGCCGAGGCCGAAGGCGGCGAGGTGGATCTCCTCGCCGCCTTGGCCGACGCCATGACCTGGCACGGCGGGCCGCTGCCCACGTCAGTCTGAAGCGGGCGTCACGACCAGCCCTGCAGGCCGGCTCCGTACGGATAGAGGGGGTTGCCGTAGGTGGTGGGGACGGTCTGGCCCGCGTCGATGCGGGCCCGGATCTCCGACCGCTGGGCGGCGGTCGCGCCCAGGTCGTAGGGGAGGTTCCAGTCCTCGACGGCGTCGGCGAGCACGTCGCCGCCGCCCGGCTTGAGGATCTGGTCGAGGCTGCGCGGGAGTTGCCACGGCAGACGCCCGCGCGGCGTGTAGTCGCCGAACAGGAGGCTCGCCGTGGCCGGGCCGACCTCCTCACCGCCCCGGTACGTCACCACGATGGCGTCGGCCAGGCCGTTCCACTCGCTGATGACGATGGGCCGGGGGAGGGTCAGCACGACGACCACCGGAATGCCCTGGTTCTTGAAGTTCTGGATGACGGCCAGCTGGTCGGCGGGCAACTGGGGTTGCTCCTTCACCCAGGCGGTGGCGTGCGTGTAGGTCGGCTCGCCGACCGCCACGATCGCGAGCTTGGGCGAGGGCCCGGTGTCCTGGTAGACGTTGACCCCCGCGGTGGCCGCCCGCGCCTTGACCGCGTCGAGGAGGGTCTGCGAGCCGTACTCCTGGTGGAAGAAGCTCGTCCAGATGCAGCAGGCCGACCCGTCGGTGGCCCGCGGACCGGCCACCACGACGTTGTCGCCCGCCTTGAGCTTCAGCGGCAGCACGCCGCTGTTCTTGAGCAGCGTGACGGACCCCCGGGCGGCCTGGTCGGCGAGCGCGACGTACGACGGCTGGTGGAAGCGGTAGGGCCCGTTCACCGGGTCGCCGTACGGGCGCTCGAACACGCCCAGCGTGAACTTCAGGCGCAGGATCCGGGTCACCGCGTCGTTGATCCGCGCGATCGGGACGTTTGCGAGGAAGGTCGCCATGGTGAACCCGGTGGCTCCGGGGTCGGCTCCGCCCATCACGTCGGAGCCGGCGTTGGCGGCCTTGACCCAGACCGAGGACGGCAGCCAGTCGGTGGTGATGAGACCGGTGTAGCCGAGGTTGTTCCGCAGGTAGTCGAGGATCGGCTTGCTGTCGCCCGCGCCCGAGCCGCCCGGATCGAGGTAGGAGCTCCCGGCGTAGCCCGGCATGATGTTGACGGCGCCGGCCTCCATCGCGGCCCTGAACGGGATCATGTGGTACTTGATCGTCACCGCGTCGTAGGTGATCCCCGCCTCGCCGCCCGCGCCCTCGCCCGGCCAGTGCTTGACGGTCGCCAGGACGGACGCGGGGTTGAGCTCGGGGCCGCCCTGGAGCCCGGACACGAGCGCGCGGACCTGGGCGGCGGCGACGTCGGCGTTCTCGCCGTTGCCCTCCTGGATGCGCGGGTAGAGGACCTTGGTGCCGACCTCGGCGAGCGGGCCGAGCACGCCGCGCGCCCCGACCTCCAGCTCCTCGCGCCGCTGCATGTCGCCGAGCTTGTAGTCGAGCGCGTAGTCCTTGCCCGCGGCGAGCGTGCTCTGCAGGGGGTAGGTGGTCTGGTATCCGGCGATGGTGTCGCCCGCCGAGACGGGCGGAATGCCGAGCCGGGTTCCGGACGCGCCGAGCAGCACGGCGTGCAGGTCGTTGGGCAACGCCGGACCGAAGTGCCAGCCCGAGAGCGGGTAGGTCTGGGCGTTGTAGAACATCTGGTAGGCCTTCTCCTCCGGCGTCATCCTGCCGAGAAGGTCGCTGACTCTGGTTTCGACCGGCAGCCGCCAGTTCTCGTACGGCTCGATCGTGCCGTTCTTGTTGAGGTCGCGGGCGCCGTTGACGACAGGGACGCCGTCGGCGACCTGCTCGATGTCGGGCAGATACAGGCTGAAGGTGCGGATGTTCGACGTCGTCCTGGCACCCGACCCGCTCACCGCGACGACGAACCACTTGTACGTCCACCGGTCGGGGATGTCCCAGGTGGGGGTGTAGCTCGTGCCGGTCGGCTCGGCGACCTTGGTGTAGAGGTCGATCAGGTTGCCCGGGGCGGTGAAGTCGTAGTCGGTGCGGCTGACGTTCAGCCAGACCTCGTAGCGCACCGCGCCGGAGACGGCCGCCCAGGAGAACGCGGGCCGCCGGGTGTCGGTGATCATGGCCTTGTCGGCGGGGGCGGACAGCGCGAACTGGCCGGTGGTCGCCGGGGCCTTGGTGGGCGGGGACAGCAGGGGCGCGGTCGTGGCCGCCGTGTCCACGGTGCCGAAGACCTGGAACTCCCAGAGCGAGTAGCCGTAGCCCGTCGCGCGGGCCGTGCCGACGAAGCGGACGTAGCGGCCGTCGCCGGTGACGTTCAGGTTCTCGACGCCGCCCCTGCCGCTGGTCGTGGTGTGGATCGGCGTCCACGATGTGCCGTTGGCGGACACCTCGATCCGGTAGCCGGTGGCGTACGCGGACTCCCAGTTGAGCGTGACGCCGGTGATGTGGGCCGCCCCGCCGAGGTCCACCCGCAGCCACTGGTCGTCGGAGTACTGGCTCGACCAGCGGGTCGTCGTCCGCCCGTCGAGCGCCGCGGCCGGAGCGTTGCCGCCCTCCCACGACGAGGCCGTCACCTGCTTGTACGCCGAGATCGGTGTGCCGCTCGGCGGTGGGTCGGTGGGGCCGCCCCCGCCGCTGGTGTGCACGGCGAACTCCCACAGGGAGTAGCCGTAGCCGGTGGCGCGTGCGGTGCCGTAGAGGCGGACGTAGCGGCCGGAGCCGTTGACATCGAGGGTCTGCGTGCCGCCGGTGCCGGTGGTGGTGGAGTAGAGGTCGGTCCAGGTGGAGGCGTTGCCGGACACCTGGATCTTGAACGCGGTGGCGTAGGCGGCCTCCCAGGTCAGGACCACCTTGCAGATCGTCGTGGCCGAGCCGAGGTCCACCTGGAGCCACTGCGGGTCGGCGGCGGCGCTCGACCAGCGGGTGCCGGGGTCGCCGTCCACCGCCGCGGACGCGGGCGTCCCGGCGTTCTCGGTGGACGAGGCGGTCGCGGGCCGGTTCAGCGCGCTGTCGGGGCCGGTGCAGCCCGAGGACGTGCCAGTGGAGCCGTAAACCTGGAACTCCCACAGGGAGTAGCCGTAGCCGGTGGCGCGTGCGGTGCCGTACACGCGCACGTAGCGCCCGGAGCCGTTGACATCGAGGGTCTGCGTGCCGCCGGCGCCGGTGGTGGTGGAGTAGACGTCGGTCCAGGTGGAGGCGTCGGCGGACACCTGGATCTTGAAGGCCGTGGCGTAGGCGGCCTCCCAGGTGAGGGTGACCTGGCTCAACGTCGCCGTGGCACCGAGGTCGACCTGGAGCCACTGCGGGTCGCCGAACGCGCTGGACCACCGGGTGCCGGTGTTCCCGTCGACGGCGGCCGACGCCGGTGTGCCGGCGTTCTCGGTGGACGAGGCCGCCACGGTCTTGCCCTGCGACAGCAGGACGGGCGCGGCGTGGGCGGGCCCGGCGACGACGCTCGCGAGCAGCGCCAGCGCCACCGCCAGGACGAGGGCCAGGACGAGAGGGAGTCCGCGCCGGAGCGGAAGGGTGTGCTTCATGCCGTCTCCTGCCTGCGCTACCAGCCGACCGCGACCAGCAGCCACTGCGGGTCGCCGTGGGAGATGAACGAGGACTGGCCCGCGTAGTCGTCGTAGGGGAAGCCGTAGGCGAGCTTGCCGATCGCGTGGTCGTGCCAGAACTTCGCGTAGTAGTTCGCCGGGGCGGCCTTGTAGTAGTTCGACGGGTCCGACTGCTGGGCGTCGGACAGCCCGGCGACGTGGCGGTTCAGCGCCGCGCACATCTTCGGGGCCTCGGCGAGCGGCCCGGCGCACCCGGTGACCTGCGAGGTCGTCGCCGTCACGCCCTGCTGGGCGGCGTAGCCGGTGAAGTAGTTCGCGTACGCCCCGCCCGGCTGGAAGATCGACGCGCTGCCCGGAGCCGGGATGCGGTAGGGCGCCTGCACCTGGGCCAGCGGCTTGAACTCGGCCGGCACCTCGTCGATGAACCGCTGGAACGTCGCCGCGCGGGACTCGGCGAACGTGGCGTAGTCCTCGCCGACCGCCACGTCGTAGCCGTCGCGGGCGTGCAGGCGCATCGCGAGCTTCAGGCCGAACGCGTCGACGCGGGTGGTGTTGCCGTTGAAGACCGAAGGCCCGACGGTGAACTCGATGAAGTCGTAGTACTGGCTGGTGGGGGAGCCGAGGTAGAAGTACATCCGGCCCGCCGTGTTGGCCGGCATGTCGAAGTAGGGCTGCTCGGCGATCGAATGGACCTGGCCGTTGTAGCTCCAGTAGACCTGCGAGTCGGGATACTGGCCGTTGGTCCGATTGAGGATCTTGACCATGACGACGTTCCTGGCCGCCGGGATGGTCGAGGTGTCGCCCCAGAAGGCGTCGGGCGGGGTCGTCGGGCCGGTCGTCGGATCGGTCGAGCCGCCCGTGGTGTTCACGGTGAAGCTCCACAGCGAGTAGCCGTACGCGGTGGCGCGTGCGGTGCCGTAGAGGCGGACGTAGCGGCCGGAGCCGTTGACGTTGAGAGTTTGCGTGCCGCCGGTGCCGGTGGTGGTGGAGTAGAGGTCGGTCCAGGTGGAGGCGTCGCCGGACACCTGGATCTTGAAGGCCGTGGCGTAGGCGGCCTCCCAGGCCAGGACGACCCTGCAGATCGTCGTGGCCGAGCCGAGGTCGACCTGGAGCCACTGCGGGTCGCCGAACGCGCTGGACCAGCGGGTCGCGCTGTTGCCGTCGACGGCCGCCGACGCGGGCGTCGCGGCGTTCTCGGCGGAGGAGGCGGTCGCGGGCCTACCCTGGGCGGCGTCGGCCGTGCCGCAGCCGGTGCCGGACGTCGTGCCGTAGACCTGGAACTCCCACAGGGAGTAGCCGTACGCGGTGGCGCGTGCGGTGCCGTAGAGGCGGACGTAGCGGCCGGAGCCGTTGACATCGAGGGTCTGCGTGCCGCCGGTGCCGGTGGTGGTGGAGTAGAGGTCGGTCCAGGTGGAGGCGTTGCCGGACACCTGGATCTTGAAGGCCGTGGCGTAGGCGGCCTCCCAGGTGAGGGTGACCTGGCTCAACGTCGCCGTGGCACCGAGGTCGACCTGGAGCCACTGCGGGTCGCTGAACGCGCTGGACCACCGGGTGCCGGTGTTCCCGTCGACGGCGGCCGACGCCGGTGTGCCGGCGTTCTCGGTGGACGAGGCCGTCGCGGGTCTGCCCTGCGACAGCAGCGCGGGCGCGGCCGTGGCCGGCGCGGACACGGCCGCCGCCGCGATGACGCAGGCCACGACGAGGACCAGTGCGCTGAGCACGGCCGTCAGGGCGCGGCGCCTGGGATGGATCGTCGAACGCTCTCTCATGATGGCGATTCCTCTTCGGGGGGTGAACGGGGCGAGCCCTGCCCCAGAGAATGATCGCCTTCGATACTTAGGTCAATACTTGAATTTAGTAGAAGATCTTGACGGGTGACGTGACGGCGGCCGCCGGTCGGGAGTCGGCGCTCGCCTGGCTCCCGGCCGCCTGGGCGGCTCCGCGTCCCGGTCCTACAGCCGCCCGAACACGGAGGCCAGCGTTTCGATCTCCTGCGCGGAGAGCTTGTCGGTGAAGTGGCGGCGCACCGCGGCGTCCAGGCCGGGGTGCGCGGCGGTGACGGCGGCGTGCCCGGCGTCGGTGAGGGTGACGAGGACGCCGCCGGCGCGCTCGCGGGTGACGAGCCCGCGGTTGCCCATGCGGGTGAGCTGGTGGGAGATGCGCGTGCGATCCCAGCCGAGTGACGCGGCGAGCTCGCTCTGGCGCAGGGCGCCTCCCGCCTTGCTGAGGTGGACGAGGATCGTCAGGTCCGGCTCCGACAGGCCCGCCGCCTCGGCGGTGTCCGCGATCACGCGGGCCCGGACGACCTCGTGGGCGCGCTTGAAGGCGGACCAGAAGTCGACGGGCTCCGGCGCGGCGCCGGTCGTGACGCCGGTCGTGGCGTCGTCCGATGTGGCGGCCTCTCCGTTCCGTGTTGACATATCAACATCCTCTTCCTAGTGTTGAAATATCAACGCTAACAGACAGGTGCGCTCGCAGCTGCCCTGTCGGCGACGTCCACGCTTCTCGCCCCGCAGGAGGCGCCATGCGAACCCGACCTCTTGGAACCGGCGGCCCTCAGGTCGCCCCCATCGCCCTGGGCTGCGCCGGCATGTCCGACCACACCGCCCCCGACGACGAGGCCGATGCCATCGCCGCGATCCGCACCGCCCTCGACGCCGGCGTCACCCTCCTCGACACCGCCGACTTCTACGGAATGGGCCACAACGAGGACCTCATCCGCCGCGCCCTGCGCGCCGGCGATCGCGACAAGGCGCTCCTCAGCGTCAAGTTCGGCGGTCTGCGCGGCCCTGACGGAGCCTTCGTCGGCATCGAGGGCCGGCCCGCCCATGTCAAGAACGCGCTCGCCTACTCGCTGCGCCGCCTCGGCAGCGACCACGTCGACATCTACCGGCCCGCGCGCCTCGCCCCCGACACCCCGATCGAGGACACGATCGGCGCGATCTCCGAGCTGGTGCAGGCCGGGTACGTGCGCCACGTCGGGCTCTCCGAGGTGGGACCGGAGACCATCCGCCGTGCCCACGCCGTGCACCCGATCTGTGATGTACAAGTCGAATACTCCCTGTTCAGCCGTGCTCCCGAAACCAACGGCATCCTGGACACCTGCCGCGAGCTGGGGATCGCCGTCACCGCCTACGGGGTCCTCGCGCACGGCCTGCTCACGGGCGCCTACCGGGAACCCGCCGGAGGCGACCCGCGCGCCCACTGGCTGCCCCGCTTCCACCCCGGCAATCTCGCCGCGAACCTCACCCTCGTCGAGCGGCTGCGGCCGCTCGCCGACGCGCACGGCGTCAGCGTCGCGCAACTCGCCACCGCCTGGGTCGTCGCCCGCAGCCGCGAGCGCGGCACCGTCGTGGCGGTCCTGGGCACCCGCCGGCCGCACCGCGTCGAGGAGGCCCTGGCCGCGGCCGACATCGCCCTGACCGACACGGACCTCCGCGCGATCGACGAGGCCGTCCCGGCCGGCGCGGTGGCCGGCACCCGGTACGCCGCACCCCTCATGGCTCTGCTGGACAGCGAGCGCACCCCGAACCCGTCTACAGAGAGAACAGGTCGCGAATCATGAACGCATCCACGTCACCGCTCGCCGAGCTGGCCCGGTCCGGGAAGCCGATCGGAGTGGGGATCATCGGGCTCGGGGCGGACGGAAGCTGGGCCGAGCGCTCTCACCTGCCGGCCCTGCGCGCCGTCCCGGGTTACGAGCTGAGGGCCCTGAGCACGAGTTCGACACAGTCGGCGGAGCGCTCGGGACACAAGCACGGAGTGTCGCGCACCTTCGGGACGGCGGCCGAACTGGCCGCCTGCGACGAGGTGGACCTCGTGGTCGTGGCGGTGAAGGTGCCGCACCACCGGGAACTGGTGCGCACGGCGCTGAGCGCCGGAAAGAGCGTGCTGTGCGAGTGGCCGCTGGGCAACGGGCTCGCGGAGGCCGCGGACATGGCGCGGCAGGCGCGCGACCGCGCCGTGCCGACCGTCGTCGGGCTCCAGGCGCGGTCGCACCCGGCCCTGGCCTACGTGCGCGATCTCGTGGCCGACGGCTACGTGGGGGAGGTGCTGTCGACGACGGTCGTCGGCTCCGGCGGCGCCTGGGGCGCCACCGTCGGCCCCGGCGATCACTACGTGCTCGACGCCGCCAACGGCGCGACGCTGCTGACCATCCCCTTCGCCCACACCCTCGACGGGCTCGCGTCCGTCCTGGGAGAGCCCGAGGAGTTGCGGATCCACCTGGCGTCGCGGCGTACGTCGGCCGTGGACACCGGGAGCGGACGGCCCGTGCCCATGACCGCCGCCGACCAGGTGGTGGCCTCGGGACGGCTGCCGGGCGGCGCGGTCGCCGCCTTCCACTACCGCGGAGGCGTGTCCCGGGGCGTCAACTTCCGCTGGGAGATCAACGGCACCGAGGGCGACCTCGTCCTCACCGCCCCGATCGGCCATCTCCAGCTCAGCCCGATCACGATCGAAGGCGGCCGCGGGACGTCCACCGGGCTCGCTCCCCTGCAGGTGCCGGAGTCATACGTTCGCGTTCCGCGGCTGGACCCCCGCGCCGACGCGCCGGCCTACGCGGTCGCCCACGCCTACCAGCGGTTCCTTACCGACCTGCGCGAGGGCGGCACTTCGGGCGTGCCCGATTTCGCGCACGGCGCCGCCCGGCACCGCAGCATCGAATCCGCCGTCGCGGCACCCTGACCAAGAGACCTCAACCGCCGGGCCGCACCAGGCCGCTCTCGTAGGCCAGGATCACGAGCTGGACGCGGTCGCGGACGTCCAGCTTGGCGATGGCCCTGGCGACGTGGGTCTTGGCGGTCAGCGGGCTGATGACGAGGCGCTCGGCGATCTCGCCGTTGGACAGGCCGAGCGCGACGAGCCGCACCACTTCCCGCTCGCGGACGGTGAGGGAGGCCATCCGCTCCCCGGCGTCGGGCGCGAGGTCCTGCCGCCGTGCGAACCGCTCGATGACGCGGCGGGTGACCCCGGGGGACAGCAGCGCGTCCCCGGCGGCCACGGCGGACACCGCGCGCCGCAGCTCGGCCGGTTCGACGTCCTTGGTCAGGAAACCGCTGGCTCCGGCGCGCAGCGCGGCGAAGACGTGCTCGTCGGTGTCGAAGGTCGTGAGGATGACGACCCGGCAGTCCTGACCCGTGACGATGCTCCGGGTGGCCGTGATGCCGTCCGTTCCCGGCATGCGGATGTCCATGAGGACGACGTCGGGGCGGGCGCTCGCGGCCAGCCGTACGGCCTCGGCGCCGTCGGCGGCCTCCCCGACGACGGCGACGTCCCGCGAGCGGGCCAGCAGGCTGCGGAAGCCCGCCCGTACGAGTGCCTGGTCGTCGGCGAGGAGCACTCTGATCGTCACTCCGGAGAGCCTGCCACAGGGATCTCGGCCCGCACGGCGAATCCTCGCGCCGCAGGACCGGCGGTGAGCGTCCCGCCGAGGGCGCGCACCCGCTCGCGCATGCCGGTGATGCCGTTCCCCTCCGCGACGCCGCCGCCGGACGAGTCGCCCTTGCCGTTGTCGGTGATCTCGACGGTGACCGAACGCGCGTGGCGGCCGACCGCCACCTCGGCCATGGTCGCCCCCGAGTGCCTGAGCGTGTTGGCCAGGGCCTCCTGCACGACGCGGTGGACGGCGACGGAGGCGGGGGCGGGGATCGTCGAGAGATCCCCGTGTTCATGCAGGGTGACGTCGAGCCCGGCCGCGCGGGCGCCGGCGACGAGCGCGCCGAGCGATGACACGTCGGGCTGGGGCTCGGTGCCGGCGGGACCCTCCCGCAGGACGGTGATGAGCGAGTCGAGGTCCTTCATCGCCCGGTTCCTGACGTCCTGGGCCAGGCGCAGCGCGGCGGCGGCCTCGGCGGGCTCCTCCCGCAGGGTGTCGGCGGCGACGTTGAGGTGGACGCCGACGACGGCCAGCGTGTGGGCGACGATGTCGTGCACCTCGCGCGCGACGCTCAGGCGTTCCTCCGCGGCGCGGGCGCGATATTCGGCCTCGCGCAGCAGGTCGCCCCGGCGCTGTGAGGCGGCGTAGGCGAGGCCCGCGGCGACGAGGGCCGCGAGCAGCAGCCCCTCGCCGAAGGTGTGGATGAGGTAGCGGACGAGGTTCCTGTCGATGATCATCCGGGCGTCGACGGCGGAGTAGACGAGCTCGGCGACGCCGACGACGACCACCCAGCGCACGCGGGAGGTGCCGGCGGCGGTGAAGTACGCCGCCGCCACCGGCCAGATCCACCCGGCGGGAGAGAAATGCGCCAGGTGGTAGGCGAAGACGGCGGCGACCGACAGCAGCAGCACGGTCATCGGCCATCGACGCCGGACAAGTAGGAGCGCGCCGAGGAACAGCGCGAGGGGAATCTGGCCGTCCCAGGGGTTGTGCACGCCCGTGGCGAGGGCGACGGCGACGAAGAGGACCACGGTGAGAACGGCGAACGCGAGGTCGGCGATCCAGCCGGTGTGACGGGTGGATGAGCGCGCGGATGAGCGGGCGGACGGGCCGGCGGGGGCGGCTGCGGACAGCGCGTGCGGTGCGGCCATGCGGGGCCTTTCCTGGGGAATCGATGGCTGACGACGCCACGCTAGGGCGGGACGCGTCCGCGTCGCGTCGTCCGGCCACAGGCACCCCGGGCCTGCTCCCTCCGCCGTACGGCTACTCCACCGGGAGTATGAAAGGAGGCGGGTGCCCCGCGACTCGCGTCACGGGGCACCCGGGTGAATCAGATGGGTGAATCAGCAGGGCGTCAGCCCTTCGGCGTGCCGCCGTGCTGGACGATCAGCGCGTCGGCGTCCCGCAGGAGTGTGGCGCGGACCTGGGCGTCGGTCACGACCTTCTTGTCGTCGACGGTCTTCTTGAACTTCTCGAGCTCCTTGACGATCTTGTCGTCCCTGTCCTTGCCCTTGTCGTCCTTGTCCTCGGCCTTGCGCACGCCGTCGAGCGACGTGTGCAGCTTGTCGGCGTTCCTGCCGGTCAGCTTCCCTGCGGCCTCGAAACGGTCGATCAGAGCGGTGATGTCGTCCGTCGAGGTGACGACGGAGAACTTCACCGTCTGAACGGTCCGGTTGCCCGCCTTGTTGACGGCGGTGACGGTCAGCGTGTGCTCGCCCAGGGCCAGCTCGTAAAGCGCCTGGACCGTGCCCGCCGTGAACGGCTTGCCGTCCAGCGTGCCGGTGACCGTCTTGACGCCGGAGCCGTTGTCGACGGCCGTCCAGCCGATCCGCAGGTCCTGGCCGTCGCCGTACTTCTGCCCGCCGGCCACCCCGGAGACCGCGACGGTCGGGGCCTTCGTGTCGATCCTGACCGTCACGGCCTTGATCTCCTCGACGTTGCCGGCCTTGTCGGCCGAGCGGTAGCGCAGCTCGTGCTGCCCCTCGCCCGCGACGTCGACCGTCGTGGTGTACGCCGTCCAGGCGCCGCCGTCCATCGAGTACTCGGTCTTCGCCACGCCGGACGTGCCGTCCGTCGCGGCCAGGGTCACCGGGACCGCGCCGTTGTGCCAGCCGTCGTCGTTCGCCGGGGCGAACGACGCGGTGGTCATCGGCGCCGTCGCGTCCACCTTGACCGCGAGGGTCTTGGCGTCCTCGACGTTGCCCGCCTTGTCCGCGGAGCGGTAGGCCAGCGTGTGCGAGCCGTCGCCCGAGACCACGACCGCCTCGGTGTAGGCGGCCCACTGGCCGTCGTCCACCTTGTATTCGGTCGTGTCGACCCCGGAGCCCTCGTCGGAGGCCTGAAGGGTGACCGAGATCGGCCCGGTGAACCAGCCGCTCGCCGGCTCCGCCGGGTCGAGGGTGGCCGTCGTCACCGGCGCCTTGGCGTCCTTCGGGGCGCGGACGAGCGTGAAGTCGTCCACGTCGAAGTCGGCCCCGGTGAACACCAGGTAGAGCTTCACGCTCCCGGAGGGGACGTTCGTGAGCGCCGTGGAGACGTCCGCGTACGACTCCCATCCGCCGGTGTTCGGGACGGTGACGCTGCCGAGCACGGGGCCGGTCGGGGAGCCGGTCCGGATCTCGAAGCCGCCGCTCGGGTTGGGCGAGGCCACCCGGGCCGTGAACCGGGTCACGCCGGTGAGGTCCACGCCGTCGTACGCCGCCCAGTCGCCGGGGTTGACGTAGCCGAGCACGGTGCCGCCGTGCGCGGGGGCATGGGGGTAGGTGTCGACGCCCTTCGCCTCCGTCCAGCTCTCGGCCTGGACGGTGACGTCGCCCTCCGCCGGGCCGAGCTCCTTGATGCGGATGTTCCGGAACGCCACCTCGTCGCCGTCGCCGTGGTTCTGGATGCCCACGTAGCCCTGCTGCAGGGACCGCTTCGGGTCGGTGTTGACGAAGTCGTTGATCTTCACGCCGTTCAGGAAGATCTGCAGGCGCTCACCCTCCACCCGGAGCTCGTAGGTGTTCCACTGCCCCGGCGGGTTGAGCGCGGCGTCCCTGGCCTTGAGGTCCGCCGACTGGAAGCCGTAGACCGACCCGGTCGTCTTCTCGGGAACGTCCGTGGCGTCGATCTGGATCTCGTAGCCGTTGTCGACCGCCGACCACGGGTCGTCCGAGGCGGGGAAGCCGACGAACACGCCCGCGTTGTCGTCGCCGCGCATCCTCCAGTCCAGCTTGAGCGAGTAGGAGTGGAACTCCTTCGCCTTGTACCAGAACAGCCCCAGGCCGCCGTGCGAGGTCAGGGTGCCGTCGGCGTTGGTGAAGCCGCCGGGCCCGGCCTGCTGCCAGCCGGTGGTGCTGCCGTTATAGAGCGTCGTGTAGCCGGTCTCGGGACGGCAGTCGGCCTTGAGGTCGCCCATGGCGTACCTGATGCCGCCGAGCAGGTGCTGCCGGAACTCCGGCTCGGAGAAGGAGGAGGCCGTGTGCCCGCCGCCCGTGTAGAACGACCGGCCGCCCTGGTACTCCTTGCACCACGCGATCGGGTGGTCCTCTCCCATCTTGCCGCCGGAGTACGACTTCTCGTCCAGCGAGGCCAGCACGTGGGCGGTGGTGCGGGCGTTGGAGCGGTAGTCGTACCACTCGTCGGTGCGGGTCCACGCCGGCCCGAGGTGGGCGGTCGCCGGGTGGGCCCGGTCCTCCACCTTCACGGTCGCCTGCTGGACGGCCGGATGCGAGGCGAACCACGCCCCGACCAGGCCGCCGTAGAACGGCCAGTCATACTCCGTGTCGGCCGCCGCGTGGATGCCGACGTAGCCGCCGCCCGCCTTGACGTACGACTCGAAGGCCGCCTGCTGGGCGTCGTTCAGCACGTCGCCCGTGGTGCTGAGGAACACCACGGCCTTGTACTTCGCCAGGTTCTGAGTGGTGAAGGCGGCCGGGTCCTCGGTCGCGGTGACCGTGAAGCCCAGGTCCTTGATGGCCTGGATGCCGGCCGGGATCGAGTCGTGCCGGAAGCCGGCCGTACGCGAGAAGACCAGAACCTCGCCCTCGCCGCTGCCCGGGGTCGTCGAGGTCGTCCACTTCTGCGCGTTGCCGCCGTCACAGGTCTTGATGACCATCTGCCCGGTGTTCGAGCCGTCGAGGCACTTGCCGGACTGCGGATTCCTGATCGTGCCGTCCGTCCCGATCGTCCAGACCTGCGCGCCGACGCCGGCGACGCAGTCCCAGATCTGCACCCGCGTGCCGTCGGCGGTGCCGCCGTTGGACACGTCGAGGCACTTGCCGAGCGAGCGGAGGGTGGAGCCGCTGACCGTCCAGACCTGCGCCCCGGTGTCGTTGCACTGGTAGAGCTGCACGTTGGTGCCGTTGGCCGGGTTGGCGCCCGCGACGTCGAGGCACATGCCGCCGGCGTTGACGATCGGTCCAGGGCTTCCGCCCGCGGGCCGCTCGGCCGTCAGCGTGAAGTCGTCCACGTCGAACAGCGCGCCGTCGTTGCCCTTGAAGAACAGGTAGAGCTCGGTCGTTCCGGCCGGGGCGTTCGACAGCGGCGCGGAGACGTCGGTGAAGGTCTCCCAGCCTCCGGTGACGGGCACGCTCACCTTGCCCAGCAGGATGCCGCTCGGAGAGCCCGCGCGGACCTCGATGGTGCCGCCCTTCCCGCCGGAGGAGACGCGGGCGGCGATCCCCTTGGCCTTGCTCAGCTCGTAGGGCTTGAAGGAGATCCAGTCGCCGTTGTTGATGTCACCGACGGTCTTGCCGCCGTGCGCCTGCGACTTGCTGATCGGGTTGACGCCCGAGGAGGCCGAGTAGTGCTCCGCCTGCCGGTGCCGGGGCTGCAGGATGTGCTGGGCGTGGGTGGTGAGCCCGCCCTTGTCGGTGTATTCGGCGTCGAACACCGCGAAGATGTTCGCCGCGTCGTCGTGCTCGCCGTCGACGGGGATGGTCAGCTCGCCCGAGCAGCCGTTCTTCGAGCTGATCTGGTGGCCGTGGCTGTCGTGGCCGAGCACGTAGGTCATCTTGACCTTCGCGCAGTCGACGTCGCCGTCCTCGGGGTCGGTGACCTTGATCGTGAAGGGGACCGAGTCGCCCCACTGGAACAGGCTGCCCGCGACGGGCGTCTCGATGGTCACGGTCGGCGCGGTGTTGCCCGCCGTGACGACCACGCTCGCGCTGCCGCTGTTGCCCGCGGGGTCGCGCACCGTGAGCGTCGCGGTGTACGTGCCGTCCTTGTCGTAGGTCTTGACCGGGTTCGCCTCGGTGGAGGTCGTGCCGTCGCCGAAGTCCCAGGCGTAGGTGAGCGTGGCGCCCTCGGGGTCGGCGGAGCCGGCCGAGGAGAACGTGACCGTGAGAGGCGTCTTGCCCGAGGTCTTGTCGGCCTTGGCGACGGCGATGGGGGAGCGGTCACGGCCCTTGATGTACTCGAAGCGATACAGCGCCGAGTTGGCGTCGCCGTTGAAGTAGCCGGTGCCGTAGTCGAGCACGTACAGCGCGCCGTCCGGGCCGAACGCCAGGTCCATCACCTGCGTGCCGGTCCACGGGAAGTCGGCGATGTCGCCGCGCGTCCCGTCGGCCCCCACGTCGATCGCCTTGATCCACCTACGGCCGAACTCGCCGGCGAACAGGTGGCCGTCCAGGTCCTGGGGGAACTTGACCGCGGAGTTCAGGGCCGCGTCGTAGTGGTAGACCGGGCCGCCCATGGGCGACTCGGAACCGCCGCCGAACTCGGGCGGGGACCCGGCGTCGCCGCCGTACCTGATCCACGCGGGCTGGGCGGGCGGCAGCGTGCGCTGCCCGGTGTTGCGGAAGGAGCCGTTGACCGGGCCGCCGGCGCAGTCGTACTTCGCCCCGGAGGGGCCGGAGGGGAAGGTGAACGCGTTGTAGGTCTCGACCGGCGTGTTGGTGCCCGTGCAGTAGGGCCAGCCGTAGTTGCCCGGGCGGGTGACCCGGTTGAACTCGACCTGGCCGCTCGGCCCCCGGTTGGGGTCGGTGCTGCCGGCGTCGGGGCCGTAGTCGCCCACGTAGACGACACCGGTGGCCTTGTCGACGCTCAGCCGGAACGGGTTGCGGAAGCCCATCGCGTAGATCTCGGGCCGGGTGTCCGGGGTGCCCGGAGGGAACAGGTTGCCCTCGGGGACGTCGTAGGTCCCGTCCGGCTTGACCTTGATGCGCAGGATCTTGCCGCGCAGGTCGTTGGTGTTGCCGGCGCTGCGCTGGGCGTCGTACGCCGGGTTGCGGTCGGGCCGCTCGTCGATCGGGGCGTAGCCCGACGAGTCGAAGGGGTTGCTGTCGTCGCCGGTCGAGAGATAGAGGTTGCCGGCGGCGTCGAAGTCCATGTCGCCGCCGACGTGGCAGCAGATCCCGCGGTCGGCAGGCACATCGAGGATCTTGACCTCGCTGTCCTTGTCCAGCGTCCAGTCGGGCTTGACGGTGAACCTGGACAGCCGGTTCACGCCCTTCCAGGCCGAGAAGTCGGACGCGGTGGCCGGGGCGTCGCCGTCGGGGGTGTTGAGCCGGGGAGCGTAGTAGAGGTAGATGAACCGGTTGGTCGCGAAGCCCGGATCGGCGGCGACTCCCTGGAGCCCCTCCTCGTCGTGGGTGTAGACGTTCAGCGTGCCGACCACGGTCGTGTCGCCGCGCGCGTCGGTGCGCCGCAGGACGCCCTCGCGAGCGGTGTGCAGCACCGACAGGTCGGGCAGCACGGTCATCGTCATCGGCTCGCCCATCTCGGCGACACCCCTGGCCAGCTCCACGCGCTGGTAGTCGGCGGCGTCGACGGGCGCCGCGTGCGCCTGCGCGGGCGCGGCCGGGGTGAGCACGGTCAGGCCCGTGAAGGCCAGGAGTAAGGCGCAGGTCTGCGCGATCCGTTTTCTGGCGCGATCGGTCGGCCGCCTGGGGGGCATGGCGGAGCTTCCTTTCCTTCGGTGCGGTGCGGGCCGGCGCACGGTCGCTGGCACGCGTTCGCTTCACGAACCAGCCGCGGCAGCGGTGATTCGCCCCGAAGGTAAGCGCCTTTCGAAGAGTTGTGAAGATAGTTCTCGCGAAACGACAAAACTTTTGCCGGGTTGTGACGAAAGTCCGCTGAGGCGAGGGCATGCTACCGCTCAGGCCCGGCGGTGTCCCGCCGTGGCCGTCACCTGGGGTCTACTCCTCGCCCTCGCCCCTGACTTCGTCCTCGCTCTCGTCCTGGCTCTCGTCATCGTCGAAGTCGAACGAGTCGAAGCCGTCGTCGAGCATCGCGTCGAGTTGCCGGCGCGTCTCGGCGAGCTCGGCCGCGACCTCCTCCGACGGCTCGGCGGCAGCGAGGGACTCCAGCTCCGCCAGCACGGCCCGCATCGCGGTGACGCCCGGCGGCTCCGTGTCCCCGTCCTCCGTGTCGCCGTCCTCCGTGTCCCCGTTCTCCGTGGTGTCCTCGCCCGTCCAGTCCATCAGCCAGGCGGCGGCCCGCAGGCACCGCACCCGCGGGACGACCATGCCGAGGTCGGCCCACAGCCGTGCCGCGCGCTGGAAGGCGGGCAGCGCCTCGTCCGCCCTCCCGGCGAACTGCAGCGCCTCGGCGGCCGACCAGGCCAGCTCCGCGTGCAGTTCCTTCGCGCCGGGGTCGTCCTGCACGAGCCGCGCGGCCATGACGAACTGCTCGGCGGCCTCCCGGTGCCGGCCCAGCTCGGCCAGCGACCGGCCGTACTGCGCCCGCGTCCGCGCGACGGCCTCCCCGTCGTACGGGACCTCGACGCGCGGCATGACCTCCTCGAACAACGCGGCGGCCTCGCCGTGCCGGCCGAGGAGGTGATAGGCGCGGGCGGCGGCGAAGGTGTTGTGCAGCGTGTCCGGCTCGGAAAGGCCGTCCCACCGCGAGGCCGCGGCGAGCGCCGCCCCCACCACGTCGAGTTCGCGGCCGGGCTGCCGGGTGAGCGCCTCGACGAGCAGGGAGCTCAGTCCCGCCGCCTCGTCGGCGGGCAGCAGGTCCGCGCCGTAGTCCAGGGCCGTCGACACGTAGTCCTCGGCGCTCTTCGGATCCCCCCGGTCGAGGGCGATCTGGCCGAGCATGCCCGCGGGCCGCGCGGCGTGCCACGGCATGCCCGCGTCGCGAAAGCGGTTCAGCGCGGACGCCAGATGCGTGCGCGCGGTCTCGATGTCGCCGAGCAGGAGGAAGATCCGGGCCAGCATGTCGTGGTAACTGCCGGCCCGGCCGGTCCCGCCCAGCTCCTCCGCCGCGGACAGCTCCGCCTCCACCCGGGCGCGCGCCGCCAGGATGCCGGTCTCGGCCGGCCCGTCCGGCCCGGCGAGCGTGCTCACCGCGACGTACGCCCCGGCCCTGCGGGCCGCCAGGTACTCCCCGGCGTCGAGCGTCCCCTGGGCGTACGCGGCGGCGGCCTCGGCGGTGACGGTCTCCGCGAGACACTCGCCGCCGGCCCGGTCGCCCGCGTAGGCCAGGGCGACGGCCGCCGCGGCGCGCGCCTCGAGCGCGTGGGCCCGGTCGCCGAGCCGCTCGAAGCGTTCCGCGACCGCCAGGAGCCGCGGGTGCGCGGCGGAGGGGTCCCGCTCCATCGCCGTCGCCGCCCTCCTGAGCTCGACCTGCGCGGCCACCGGCTCGGGCAGGTCGCCCCCGGCGGCGCCGACCCGTTCCCACGCCTCGTCCGCGTGCGGGTGGCGCAGCGCGGACAGCCGCCGTGCCTCGGCGACGAGGTCCTCGATCGACGCCGGCGCGGCCGACGCCGGTGCGGGGGACGCCTGCGCCGGGCGGGGCGGGACAGAGCCTGCGGCCCCCGCCGGTCGCGGCAGTCGTACGGGGGAGCCCAGCGGCAGCCGATCGAGCAGCGGCTCCCGGCTCAGCCGCGCCGCCACCCGCTCGCTCATGACGCGGGTGCCGTTGCGGGCGTCGTAACGGGCGCAGATGTCGCCGATCTCCCGCTCCAGGTCGCCGAGCGCGGCCCCCGCCGTACGGTCGCCCACCGGCAGGTCGTCGTGCCCGAGCGCGGACAGGCGGCGCAGCAGCACGGCGGCGCCGCAGACGAAGCCGAGCCGCCGCGAGACCTCCTCGCCCTGGGGGGTGAGCCAGGCGACGTGCTCGGTGAGGATCTCCAGGCCGCGCGCCTCGTTGCCGGTCAGCGCGCAGAACTCGATGTGCTGCCCCACCGCCTCGCGCAGGGAGAGCGTGCGCCGGGCCAGGCGATACCCCTTCAGGTGGGCGCCGCGGGCGTCGTCGACGCGGCCCGTCCGCAGCAGGGGGAGCAGGGCCTGCCCGAGCACCCGGTGGGGCTCCTCGGCGCAGGTCAGCTCGCCGTCGAGCAGCGGCGCCCAGAACTCCAGCGCGCCCTCGTCGTCGCCCGCGGCCTCCCGCCACGTGCCCCACCCGTTGTGCTCGCAGGCGTCGCAGTCGGCCATCATGTCGTCGGGCGCGGCGATGGACGCCTCCATCGCGGCGGCGGCCGTCTCGAAGTCGCCGGTCTCCTGCGCCAGCAGCGAGCGCAGCGCGAGCACCGGGCGTGCGCTGTAGCCGCGCTCCCGATAACGGCTCTGCAGCTCGTGGAGCCACCGGTGGGTCGTCTCCAGCGGCACGGCGGGATTGTTGACCAGGCTGTGCGTCATCCACTTGAGCTGCCAGTGGATGGAGTAGGTCAGCCGGCCCAGCTCGTCCGGGTGGTCGTCGAGCAGCCGCAGGAGCCGGCCCGCCGCGACCGGCATGCGGTCGCCCTCGGCGGCGTACAGGTACGCCTCAATGAGGGCGAGCAGGACCTCGCCCTCAAGCGAGCGGTCGTCGGCCGTGCGGGCCTGCGCGGCGAGCACCTCCAGGCGCTCGGCCTTCTGCCGCCCCTCGGGCAGGGCCGCGCACTCCTCCAGGGCCGCGCGGATCTCGGCGGCGCCGCTCATCGCCCCTCTCCTTCCGGCGCTTCGACGACGCTCGCCGCGGCCCAGCCGAGCAACTGGTCGAAGGCCCGGTTGAGCAGCGAGGTGTCCATGGGCCGCAGCGGCCGGTGCGTCATCAGCAACGCCTGGCCGTACAACGCCTCGACGGCGGTGACGAGCAGCGTGCGGTCGCGGATCGTCGCCAGCCTGCGCACCACCGGGCTGCGGTGGTTGAGCACGAGCTGCGCGCGCGGCGCGGACGACTTGAGCGCGCCGAGGATCTCGGCCCACAGCTCGTCGGACTCGGCCGCGGTCTCCGCCCGGGCGCGCTCGCTGCGGGCGGCCCGCGAGTCGAGGTGGAGGGCGGACACCGACGCCGGGTAGAAGGCGCGCAGGATCACGTCGCACTCCAGCGGGTCGAGCGCCGCGCGGGCCGCGGTGAGGAAGGCGGCCATCGCCAGCTCCTCGCCGGGGTCCACCGGGTCGAGAGCCGCGGTGACCACGTCCGCGTCCAGCTCCTCGACCGTCACCCCCGGCAGGACGCCGGGAAGCGCGGCGACCAGCTCGCCGTCGTAGGTGTAGCCGCCGTTGACCACCCCGAGGCCCTGGGCCGCCGCGATGCCGGCGACCTGCCGGAACTCCTCCACCGAGGACGTGACCCGCACGACCGGGTGTTTCCTGGCGAACTCGGCGAGCGTCACCTCGCCGTCGGTGGTCTCGAACCGCAGATGGGGCAGCATGATCTCGAAGAGCTCGGAGTCGTGCCTGGCCAGCGACTTGACGCCGAGGGCGTGCACGGACAGGAACGCGGCCAGGCGGCCCGGCTCCTGCGCGGCCAGGCCGGTCAGCCAGTCGCGCAGCCGGGCGCCCAGGGCCTCGCGGACCGCGACCAGCGTCTCGTCCTCGTAGAGCCCCTCCCGCGACGCGGTGGGGCGCAGGGTGTCGGTGTCGATCACGCAGCGCGCGAAGAAGGCCCAGTCGGGCAGCAGGCCGGTGACCGCGTCGCCGAGCAGCATGCCCTTCAGGTAGACCCGGTGGCGGCCCCCGGCCGCCGGGTTGGCCGCGTTCGGCAGGATGTAGGCGGCCCCGCGTACTCCGGCCAGCTCCACGTCGAGCTCGACCACGTCGAGCGCCGCGAAGCCGAGCACCCGCTCGCCGTACGCGAGCAGCGCCGCCCGGCGCTCGGCCGCCGACCGGTAGGGGCGGTCCCATACGGGAGGGCTGTCCGTGGTGCGGACCGTCCGCCCGCCCCCCGTCACCGTCACCGCGTACGGCAGCAGCGCGCCGAAGTCGCGGGCCAGGTCGGCCACGAGGTCGGGGGCGAACCACCGCCGCGCCCCCGGCCGCGCCAGCAGGCGCACCGTGGTGCCCGGCACGACACGCTCGTCCGGCGAGAGCGTCCGCACGGTGTACGTCCCGTCGGAGGCCGCCGACCACTCGACCCCCGGGGCGTCCGGGTCGCGGGCCGACCGGGTGAGCACCTGGATCCGCTCGGCCACCGTGAAACACGCCAGCAGACCGATGCCGAACTGGCCGAGGAACTCCTGCCGGGCCCCTTCGAGGTCGTCCCGCTTGGAGGAGCGGCCGATGGTGGCGAGGAAGCGGTGCACGTCGGCCTCGGTCAGGCCGATCCCCGGGTCGTCGATCCGCAGCCCGTTGTCCTCGACGGTGATCCGGATGTCCGTCGGCGCCGCCGGATCCGCCGCCAGCCGCGCGGTGACCGCGTCCACCGCGTTCTGCAGCAGCTCGCGCAGGTACACCCGGGGGCTGGAGTAGAGGTGGTGGGACAGCAGATCGACCAGTCCGCGCAGGTCGACCTGGAAGGATCGGGCGTTCCCCGCTAAGTCGTCCGACATGCGCATGATCGTAGCGTCGCGCACCGACACGGAAGGGGCGCTCGCGGCCTTGGCAGACGGGTCCTGGGAGCGTACACCTGTTTGTAACAGGTTCTTGTTTTGTTCTGGCGAGGGGTGTCGCATGGATGCATCCTCGATGAAAACCGGTTTTCGGTTGGGCTCCCGGCCGGGACCGACGCGTCGCGGCTTCCTTGCTGCAACAGGTTTCACTGTCGGCGCGCTCGTCGCCCAGGGCCGCTGGACGGCCGCCGCGGCGGCGCCGCACCGCACGCTCGCCGACGGCGACCACGTGCCCGCGCTCGTCATCGGCAGCGGGTACGGCGGCGCGGTGGCCGCGCTGCGGCTCACGCGGGCCGGCGTGGACACCCACATCGTGGAGATGGGCCAGGCCTGGACCACCCCCGGCGCCGACGGCCGGATCTTCTGCGACATGCTGAATCCGGACGGGCGCGCCTACTGGCTGCGGACGAGGACGGCCCAGCCCGTGGGCCATCTCCTGGGGCTGCCGGTCGACCGGGGCATCGACAGACACACCGGCGTGCTCGACGCGGAGGACTTCCCCGGCGTCCGGGTCTACCAGGGGCGCGGCGTCGGCGGCGGGTCGCTCGTCAACGGCGGCATGGCCGTCGTCCCCAGGCGCGCCTACTTCGAGGAGATCCTGCCGGACGTCGACGCCGACGAGATGTACCGGACGTACTTCCCGCGCGCCACCGCCGGCCTGGGCGTGAACGAGGTCGATCCCGCCTGGTTCGAGTCCGCCGAGTGCTATCGGTTCGCCCGGGCCGGCCGCGACGCCGCACGACGCGCCGGCTTCGCCACCACGTTCGTGCCGAACGTCTACGACTTCGGATACATGGAGCAGGAGCAGGCCGGCCGGGTGCCGCGCTCCGCGCTGGCGAGCGAGGTCATCTACGGCAACAACCACGGGAAGCGGTCCCTCGACAAGACCTATCTGGCCGCGGCCGCGGCGACCGGCAGGCTCACCGTCAGCCCCCTGCACACGGTCACCGGCGTCGCCCCGGCCGCCGGCCGCGGATACCGCGTGGAGATGGTGCAGACCGACACCTCAGGCGCCACGGTCGCCACCAAGGCGGTGGTCGCGGACCGGGTGTTCTTCGCGGCCGGCAGCGTCGGCACGAGCAAGCTGCTCGTCGCGATGAGGGCCCTGGGCAGGCTGCCCGACCTGCCCGGCGCCGTCGGCGAGGGCTGGGGCAACAACGGCAACGTGATGGTCGCCAGGGCGGGCCATGTGTGGAACCCCACCGGCGCCCTGCAGTCGGGCATGCCGGTCGTCGGCATCGACAACTGGGCGTCGAGCGCGCCGGTGTTCGCGGAGATCGCGCCGTTCCCGGCCGGGGTCGAGCTGTGGATCAGCCTGTACCTCGCGATCACCAGGAACCCGAACCGGGGCCGCTTCGCGTTCGACCACACGACCGGCGCCGTCGGCCTGACCTGGCAGACCGCCCAGAACCGCCCGTCCGTCGAGGCGGCCAGAACCGTCTTCGACGCCATCAACAGGAAGGAGGGGACGGTCTACCGGTCCGACCTGTTCGGCGTCGGCAAGGTGTGGGGCGACGACCTCACCTACCACCCGCTCGGCGGCTGCGTGCTCGGCCAGGCCACCGACGCGTACGGCCGCCTGCCCGGCTACCCCGGCCTGTACGTCGTGGACGGCTCGCTGATCCCCGGCAGCACGGGCGTCAACCCGTTCGTCACGATCACCGCGCTCGCCGAACGCAACCTCGACAAGATCATCGCGACCGATCTGCGACGTCCTGGGTAGAGGCCCGGCATGGTCTCCACGCCGTCGGGACGGGTCGAGCGTCCGGTGATGCACCACCGCTGGGCCGACATCACGTTCATCCACTGGAGGTATCCGCCCGGACTCGTGCAGGCGTTCCTGCCGGACGGGCTCACCGTGGACACCTACGAGGGCTCCGCGTACGTCGGGCTCACGCCGTTCCTGATGCGGGACGTGCGGGCGCCCGGCCTGCCGCCGCTGCCGTGGCTGTCGCGCTTCCCCGAGACCAACGTGCGCACGTACGTCAGGGACGCCCGGGGGAGGGGCGGCCTGTGGTTCCTGTCGCTGGACGCCGGGAGACTGCCCGCCGTGCTGGGCGCCCGGGCCACGTATCGGCTGCCGTACTACTGGTCGGACATGTCCGTGACGGGCGAGGGGGCGAGGCGCCGCTACCGCTGCCTGCGCCGGTGGCCGGGGCCCTCCGGGGCGCGCTGCGATGCGGACGTCGACCTCGGCGCTCCGCTGACCGAGGCCGAGCGGAGTGGGCTGGCGGACTTCCTCGTCGAGCGCTACCGGCTGTTCACGGTCGTCGCGGGCCGTCTGGCGACGGCGGAGGTGGAACACCCGCGCTGGCCCCTGCACCACGCCCGGCTCGCCGAGCTGGAACAGGGACTTCTCGAAGCGGCCGGCCTTCCCGCGCCCGATCACGACCCGCTCGTGCACGCGTCTCCCGGCGTCCCCGTGCGGATCGGCATGCCGCGCCCGGTCCCCGATCAGACGGCCCTCCCGGATCACCCAGGCGCCGGTGGTCAGGCGCCGGGCTCCTCGAAGCGGTCGAGGTAGGCGGCGTACCAGGCGCGCTCCTCCTCCACCAGCGCGTGCCGGTCGGCGTAGACGTGGTCGAAGATGGCGTCCACCGGCGGGTCCGGCATGGCGATGACCCCGTTGCGCAGTTCGAGCGCCATGCGGTCGCCCTCCTCCTCGACCTCGGCGAAGAACGCCTCGTCGGCCATGCCCTCCCGCAGCAGGTAGGACCGCATGCGCGCGATCGGGTCCTTCTTCCGCCACGCGTCCACCTCCTCGGCCGGCCGGTAACGGCCCGGGTCGTCGGAGGTGGTGTGGGGGCCCATCCGGTAGGTGTGCGCCTCGATGAGGAACGGCCCGCCCCCGGAGCGTACGTGCCGCAGCGCGGCCCTCGTCACGGCGAGGCAGGCCAGCACGTCGTTGCCGTCCACCCGTACGCCAGGGAAACCGAAGGCCCCCGCGCGCTGGTAGATCGGCGCCCGGCTCTGCCGCCCGACGGGGTGGGAGATGGCCCACTGGTTGTTCTGGCAGAAGAACACCACCGGCGCGTCGAACACGGCCGCGAAGTTGAACGCCTCGCTGACGTCCCCCTCGCTCGCCGCGCCGTCGCCGAAGTAGGCCACGACGGCCGAGTCGTCGCCGTCCCTGCGGACCCCCATGGCGTACCCCACGGCGTGCAGCGTCTGGGCGCCGAGGACGATCGTGTAGAGGTGGAAGCGGGTCTCCCGGGGGTCCCAGCCGCCGTTCGTCGTGCCGCGCAGCATGCCCATGAGCGTGAGGGGAGCGATGCCCCGGCACCAGGCGACGCCGTGCTCCCGATAGGAGGGGAACACGTGGTCGTCCGGCGCCAGCGCCCGGCCCGAGCCGATCTGGGCGGCCTCCTGCCCCAGGCTCGGGATCCACATCCCCAGCTCGCCGAGGCGCTGGAGAGCGAAGGCCTCCCGGTCGATCCGGCGCACCAGGGCCATGTCGCGGTACAGCCCCCGATACTGGCTCTTCGACAGGTCCAGGTCGTACTCGGGGTGCGCGACACGCTCGCCTTCGGGCGTGAGCAACTGGATCAGATCTTCGGCCTCGTCCTGGCGCCGCACGTCGTCTCCTCTCTGACAACGGTGACCGCTGCCCGGCACGCCCGACCCCTCTTCGTCGACGGGATCGTCGGCACCGTGCGCAGCCAATCATTGCGGCTGTCGGGCACGAGGGTTCACACGACGTGCCCGCCACGCCGATGAGCTGCGGGTTTTCCCGGCCGGCGAGAGGCGGGGGTCAGCCGGCCGCGGCGGCGGGGCGCAGGCCCGAGAAGACGATCGCGAGCGTGCGGGCCCGCAACTCGGGCTCCCACCGGGTGTGCAGGGACGCCTGGCACACCCCGATCAGCAGGGCCATGACCTCCGGCACGCGCACGTCGGGACGCACGGCCCCGGCCTGCTGGGCGGTGCCGACGAGCACCTCGACGGCCTCGCGCAGGGCGAGGACCGGCTTGGCGACGGTGACCGGGATGCCGGCCTGGGCGAGCAGATCGACGACGGTCTTCTTCTCCGCCGCCTGCTCGACGGTGCGGGTGAAGAAGGTGAAGAAGGCGGTGGCGGGGTCGCCCTCGGCCGCGAGCGCCCTGGTCTCCTCGGCCAGCCTGACCGCGACCGCGTGCATGATCGCCTTGAGCAGGGACTCCTTGGTGGGAAAGTGCCGGAAGACGGTCCCGATCCCGACGCCGGCCTTCTGGGCGATCTCCTCGGTCGAGGCGGAGGGGCCCTTGGCCGCGAAGACGGCCTCGGCGGCCTCAAGGATGCGCGCACGGTTGCGCTGGGCGTCGGCGCGCAGCGCCCTGACCGGCCCTCCCGAGGCGTCCGGCTCGGGAACGCGCTGGTCGTTCGGCATCCCTCGGCTCTCCCCACGCCTCGATTGACATCCGGATTCGCCGCTTCATAGCCTGTAACCGAAGTGGAGACTCCGATTGTAGGTCACGCCGCAGCGAGGAGTGCAGATGTTCGAGAGGTTCACCGACCGTGCGCGGCGGGTTGTCGTCCTGGCCCAGGAAGAGGCCCGGATGCTCAACCACAACTACATCGGTACTGAG